>CAUGKZ010000166.1 GCA_959600065.1 uncultured Kroppenstedtia sp.
TCATATGTAGGAAATTCCGGAGAGATGGCCGTAGCAAAAATGTGAACCCAAAATGATCCAGTCACCATCCCCCCCATTTCGCCACCGGACTTTGTCTTTGTTATCCTACCATATCAATTCATAGGATAGAATCCGGCTTCAGTAGTATAATGAGGGCGAGTGGATATAACCATCGGAAAGGGTCTGATTTTTCCCTCTGTTGATTTACAGGCATCGGGAAAGGTGGATCTGTCGTTTCACCAGCCTCTGTTACCGGCGGTTGCTATAATTGTATCTCTACAGAAAAAAAGATTGCGGCAAGGGTGACTCCGGTGTTAGCATAAATAGGATATTTACGACCTCGTCGCGCAACCCGCCTGGTTTCGATCCCGAGGGGAGATTTCGGCCCGGCGGACTCCTCCGGGGTACGTGTCGGTTTAGCGGTCAGATCACCACTTGAACGAGAGGAGGCCATGCGCCTTGTTCCGCCGCCTGATCGAGATTGTCACCATCACTGTGATGTCCGCCTTGATCGGTTTTGCCTTCAATATGTTTCTGTTGCCCCAGGAAATTCTGAGCGGAGGGGTGTCCGGGATCGCCATGATCTTGGGTTTACGCACCCCTCTCAACACGGGAATCATCATTTTCCTGATCAATATCCCGATTCTCCTGCTGGGCTATTTCCGACTGGGTCAAAGGTTTATCGCCTACAGTCTGTTATCGGTGGGAGTCACCTCCATCAGCATGCAGTGGATTCCGGTGAGAGGAATCGCCGACGACCCCATTCTCTGCTCCGTTTTCGGAGGTGTCGTCGTAGGTGTAGCTACGGGTCTGATCTTTCGTTCCGGTGCCTCTACAGGCGGGTTCGACATTATCGGGATGGTGATAAACCAGAAAAAAGAATTCCCTCTCGGCGAACTGATCTTCGGCATGAATGCCGTCGTCGTCTTTATCTCCGGCTTTATTTTCGATTGGGAACGGGCTCTGTACACGATGATTTCCATCTTTGCCTCCGGTAAGTTGATCGACGCCGTCCACACCCGACATGTCAAACTGACCTTGATGATCATCAGCAGCAAGGGAGATGCCATCAAGAAAAAGCTGTTGGCCAACTTTGTCCGGGGGGTGACGGTGATCGATGCAGAAGGGGCTTATACATTGGAAAAACGGAAGGTCCTTTTCACTGTGATCACCCGCTATGAGCTAGAGGATGTGAAGCGAGTCATCCGGGGAACCGACCCCCAAGCCTTTGTCAATATCACCCAGACGATGGATGTGATGGGTTATTTCCGTCGCACATGATCCATCACGACAACAGCCCGCTGAATCTGTTCAGCGGGCTGTTTCAATATCAGGAAATAAACGGATTGGCACCGGCCTCCTCTGTCCCCAGGGAGAAGAACCTAAACCACTTGGGCTGACTGGGTAACTCTCTTTTGCTTCCAAGCGGGCAGGCGAACCGGCACGACTTCATCGGCATAGATCAGACCCATCCCGTCCGTCACATAGACCCGTTGGTTGTTGTACTGATAGCTTTCCAGGATCTTCAGCTGGCTCACCTTGCCAAATGCCCCGATTAGAGAAAGCTCATCACCTGGTTGGAGTTGATCCAGAACTTCCCCGGATTTCGTACCACCGAATACGTATTTTCCTCTGTATTTTTTCATGTTGGATGAAAACCTCCATTTGAAATAAATATTTCGAAAATTAACCCCAAAAATGTGGTGATATTTTCATCTGTTTTTATTTTAATATACATTCTCCCCTTTGCCCCGCCTTTTATTTGAATATTTATTGAACGATTGCAATATAGACACACCAAAAACGGAAGCTGATTTTCCGCACTGTATCAGCTTCCGTTTAATTCTTTTCCAGCTTCAGATCCGCGGCAGGGTGATGCCACTCTGATTTTGATATTTTCCCTGTTTCGCCTTGTAGGAGACTTCACAGGTTTCATCACTTTCGAAGAACAGCACCTGGCACAACCCCTCATTGGCATAGATTTTGGCCGGTAGCGGGGTAGTATTGGAAATCTCCAGGGTGACATGCCCTTCCCAGCCCGGCTCAAAGGGGGTCACATTGGTAATGATCCCACAGCGCGCATAGGTGGATTTGCCCACGCAAACCGCCAGCACATTCTCCGGAATGCGGAAATATTCGACAGAGGTAGCCAAAGCGAAGGAGTTGGGTGGAATGATACAGACATCCCCTTTATAGTCCACAAAGGAATCGGCACTGATCTCCTTTGGGTCGATCACAGGCATCAGGGCATTGTGAAAAATCTTGAATTCATCTCCCACGCGCAGGTCATAACCGTAACTGGACAAGCCGAAGCTGATCGCTTCCCCTTTTCCCACATTCCTATCGATAAAGGGCTCGATCATCTCCGCCTCGGTTGCCATTTTGCGAATCCATTTATCGGATTTAATCGTCATGAGTACGGATGCTCCCTTTCCTATTCTGATTCCCCTCTATTTTACATGATTTTGGAACAGACCAAAACCGCCCGGATCCGATTTGGATGGGCGGTAATTTCAGGGCAGGGATACGGCCTCTCTTATCCCGCTTTATCAACGGCCTGGATGTCAGGAAGAGTTACTGAATGGAAGCTCGCCATTCCATCCCCACGGAAGCAATCCGCCCTCCGCGAATGGCTTGATCCAGGTCCTCCAGCAGATCGCTGGGGTCTTCCAGCCCCACAGATAAGCGAAGCAGACCATCGGTAACTCCTCGCTTCAACCTTTCTTCTCGTGATATGGCGGCATGGGACATCTGAGCCGGCCAAGAGAGAATGCTTTCCACCGCTCCCAGACTGACCGCGACCAACGGCAACTGAACACGTGATAAAACCCTTCGCACCAATCCTTCGCTCCCCAAGTCGAAGGACAGGACTGCTCCATGGCCGTCAGCCTGCGCCGCCTGCAAGCAATGTCCCGGATGATTTTCCAACCCGGTGTAATAAACGCGGCGTATCTCTGGAATCCTCTCCAGCTCCCGGGCGATCCGGTCCGCAGCGGTTTGTGCCGCCATCATCCGCGCAGTCAGTGTTTTCAGTCCGCGCAGGGTGAGCCAGGAATCCTGCACTCCCAGGATCGAACCCAGGGTATTTTGCAGAAATGCGATATGTTCAGCCACTTCTTTCTCTTTTACCACCACCGCCCCTGCAACCACATCACTGTGTCCAGAGATAAACTTCGTGGCACTGTGGATGACCAGATCCGCCCCCCATTCCAGCGGACGCTGGAGGCAAGGCGTCAGAAAGGTGTTATCCACCAGGGTCAGTAACCCATGGGCCTTGGCCAAGCGAGTGACTCTGCCGAGATCAGTCACTTTGAGGGTGGGGTTGGAAGGGGTTTCGATGTAGATTCCCCGAGTATCGGGCCGGATCGCCGCCTCCACCTGATCCAGATCGGTGGTATCCACAAAATCCGCCCGGATGCCCAGCCGGGGGAGCACCTCGGTCAGTAAGCGATAGGTTCCCCCATACAAGTCTTGGGAGACGATCAAGCGGTCCCCTTTGGAAAACAGAAGAAGAGCCGTGGAGATGGCAGCCATTCCCGAGGCGAAGGCAAACCCTTGACACCCTCCCTCCAATTCCGCCAAGGTCTTTTCCAAGGCATAACGGGTGGGATTTCCGGAGCGTCCGTAATCATAAGGACCCGGATGATCTAAATCGGATTGATGGAATGTGGACGCTTGATATAGAGGAATGCTGGCCGCCCCGGTGCTGGGGTCGACTTCATTTCCATTGTGCAGAAGCCGGGTTGCAAATTTCATCCCACTCTCCTCCTCTCATTCCGTTCATACTACCGCTCGGGCGTAATTTAAAGCATGGGACAGATCTCCGATGAGATCTTCCAAATGTTCGATTCCGACAGACATCCTCAACAGACGATCGCAAACCCCTGTCCGTTTCCGCATCTCCTCCGGCAAGTCGGCGTGGGTCTGAGTAATGGGATAGGTGATCAGACTTTCCACTCCGCCGAGACTCTCGGCATAGGCGACCAACTCCAGATGGGACAGGAATGGGGACACCATTTCCTGTTGTTGCACGCGGAAGGAGAGCATCCCCCCATACCCTGTGGCCTGCTTTTCCTGCACCTGCCGCTCCTGAGGCGAGAAGGCCGGATAATAGACCCGGTCCACGGCAGGATGGGTAGACAGATACTGGGCAACGGCCAACGCATTTTCCTGATGTTTTTCCATCCGCAGCGCCAAGGTTTTCATTCCCCGCATCAACAGCCACGCTTCCTGTGGACCGAGCACCGCTCCTAGGGTATTCATCAGCTCATACACACGCCCCGACAACTCAGGGCTGGCGGTAACAATCAGTCCCGCCAACACATCGTTATGACCCCCGAGATATTTGGTGGCACTGTGGACCACTACATCCGCACCCTTCAACAGCGGTTGTTGACCATATGGGGTCATAAAGGTGTTATCCACAATGGAGAGCCAACCTTGGTCTTGTGCCATTTGGCAGAGAGCCGCTAAATCCGTCACTCTCATCAAGGGGTTAGTCGGCGTCTCGATGAAGATACCCCGGGTTTGCGGGGTCACCGCCGCTTCCACCGCCTGTAAGTCCCTCAGATCCACATAGCTGAAGGAGAGGCCCAGATGCCTCCACACCCGCTCAAGCAAGCGATAAGTCCCTCCGTATAAATCGAGGGAGACAATCAGGTGATCCCCCGGAGAAAACAACCCCATCACCGTCTGAACCGCCGCCATCCCCGAACTGCAGGCGAAGCCCGCATCTCCTCCCTCCAGTTCGGCAATCGCCTCTTCCAGCACCGACCGGGTGGGATTGGTGGTTCGAGTATAATCAAATCCAGTACTTCGCCCCGGTCCGGGATGTCGATAGGCTGTGGAGTGGTACACCGGAAAGCTGATCGCTCCCGTCTCCCGCTCCTGCTGGTTTCCAATCTGTGCGAGAATGGTCTCCTTGTGCATCCTTGATCCTCCCTTGCCACTACCGTTACAGATGAGAAGGAGTCTCCTTACACCTGTACAGGCTGCTGACTCTTTTTCAGGGCCTGCTCCAGATCGGCGCGCAACTCCTGAGGGTTACGTGCCTTGCCCG
>CAUGKZ010000167.1 GCA_959600065.1 uncultured Kroppenstedtia sp.
TAGATCAGCGAGAGGGTTTGCAGAGCAAAGGTCATGTCCATAATCTCCGCCGGATGGCCATCCCCGGCTACCAGATTGACTAGGCGGCCCTCGCAGAGAAGATGAATCCGACGCCCATCGGCCAACTGGTACTCCGTGATATCCTTACGCACGATCCTTTTGCTCACAGCCAGTCCTTCCAAAGACGGTTTGTCGATCTCCACATCGAAGTGACCGGCATTGGCTAGGATGGCTCCGTCTCTCATCTGGGAGAAGTGCTCTTCGGTGATCACTTTTTTATTCCCGGTCACCGTGACGAAGATCTCGCCCACTTTGGCCGCTTCCGCCATGGGCAGGAGAGTGTAACCGTCCATGTGTGCTTCCGTCGCCTTGATCGGATCCACTTCGACTACCACCACTCGCGCACCCAATCCCTGTGCCCGCATGGCCACACCCCGGCCGCACCAGCCATAGCCGACCACCACCACGGTTTTGCCGGCCACGACCAGATTGGTGGCTCGATTGATTCCGTCCCAAACCGATTGACCGGTTCCGTAGCGGTTGTCAAAGAGGAATTTGGAGTAGGCATCGTTTACTGCCAACATCGGAAACTTCAGCTCTCCTGACTTTTCCAGGGCACGCAACCGCAAAATTCCCGTCGTCGTCTCCTCACAGCCTCCCTTCACCTGTTCCAACAGATCGGGCCGCTCCGCATGGAGGACGCTGACCAAGTCCCCACCATCATCGATGATCAGATCGGGACGAGTTTCCAAGGTGAGCATCAGGTGCTCTTTATATTCTTCCGGGCTCGGATTATACTTGGCAAATACAGTCACTCCAGATTCCGCCAAGGCTGCGGCCACATCGTCCTTGGTGGACAGCGGGTTGCTCCCGGTGATCGTCACCTCGGCTCCCGCATCCTTCAGCAGTTCAGCCAGGCAGGCCGTTTTGGCCTCCAAGTGCAGAGCGATGGCCACTCGTTGTCCCTCCAGGGGCTGTTCCTCGAGAAACTCCCTGCGGATCCGATTGAGCACCGGCATATGTTGACGAGCCCAATCCATCTTCAAACGCCCTTGAGGGGCCAGACTTCTGTCCCGTATGATACTCATCAAACTCATATAAATCCTCCTTTATTCTTTGGACGGGCGGATGTCAAAATCCTGTTCAAGTCCTGAACTTTGCGTTCGTCACACTTTCAGTGTCCCTATTCAGATAGATCTTGTTTCCCTCCGACAGGATACAACGCATACCCATGAACCCGCCTGCATCATGAATTTCCAGGATCATCTTAAAGGTAAACTACCCGGTGAGTCTGAATCGAAAGCAGTGGGGAGCGGACCAGCTCCTCCAATGCACCTTCCCCGAGGAGATTCCACCAGGGGATCCAATTGTGCACTCGCTCTTGCAAGTGGCCGCAGGGTCGCAATTCCGCCTCCAGCTCACTAAACCGGCGCAGATCCGTCTCCCCCCTTTTCTCCAGTGCCTTCCATGTTTCCTTCTTCAGATATTCCACCTGCTCCAGTACTTTCCCTCGGTTGGTCTCACCCAGACTTTCCAAATCAGGTCGAATGGAGGAAATCTCTCGGAGCAAAGGCTGGTAGATCCCATCGATGCGAGTTTGCACCTGAGAGAAGGTCGTCTCCACATCCAGATCCACCTGCGTTTGCAACCATCGCTGCTTTTTTTCCTGCAGACGATGCAACACATCATCCACAGTGAGTCGAAACCGCCTCATCTCTTTCTCTGCCTTACGGCTGACCAAGGTGATCCCGATCCGCGGGAACAGAATCGGCATCTCCAGCCCGGCTTGTTGGAAAGCGGATCGGAGCAATCCCCAGTAACTGATCTCTCCTGGTCCGGCTACAAAAGCGAGGGTGGGAAAGAGAACTTCCTGCATCAGAGGCCGAGTCAACACATTATTGCTGAACCGGACGGGATTCGCCTCCAGTTCCTTCAATAATTGCTCTCGACTAAACCGATTTTCCCCGTCCTTGGTATAAAAGATTCCCTCTGCATTCCGATAAAGGGCTTGTCGCTGCCCTTCCACCTGCAGAAAAAGATGGGCCTTATCCGCTTCTAGATCGACTGAAACTGGATAACCTGCTGCCTGTAATCGGGTGGCCTGCTTCAGCACTGCCTGACCCAAGGTTTCATTATGTTGAATCAGCCACCGGAAAAAAGGGAGTTCCAAATGGCGGAGAGGTGGGAAAGCAGAATCGATCATCAACAGACCGTAATGGCTGAACAGATGATGCATCAACCGGGCAAAATGACGGGAGAGGCTAACTTCATCCCGGGAGATCTCCCTTAAGACCTCCAATAACTGCGATTTGTATGGAGTATCCGGGAGCTGATCTCCCAGCTCCCGGAGCCATGCTTCAAGCAACTCTTTTCCGGGAACGACCTCCGACACGGGCACTTTCTCACCTGCCTCCACAGGCAGAATGATCTTTTCGGTGTTTCCCTGCGAAAAGAGATGGAGATGGTTGACCTCCTCCAGATCATGATCTTCACCGGCGATCCAAAAGACCGGGATGACCGGGCGCTGCAAACGTTTCTCCTCCCGCTGGGCCAATTGGATCAGGGTGATCGCTTTATATATGGTGTAAAGGGGACCAGTCAGAATTCCGGCTTGCTGTCCACCCACTACCACGACGCTGTCAGGTTGGCGCAGACGATCCAGATTGGACTGTACTGCCGGATGTTCCAGCCCCATGTGATACTGCTCCAGCACCGAAGCCAGAGCCTCCCGGGATACAGGAGTCTCCCGACGCTTCAACCTTTCCGCCCGCATCACAAAGGCGGAATCTTCTCCGGGGTTGTAATCATAAAAAGGTTCCAGATGATGAAAGTGATGCAGATAATCTTTTACAAGCGAGTGATCCGGCTCCAGATAGACATCCTCTACTCTCATTTTGTATTTTCCCCAGTATAGCACGGAGTAGCTTCGCTGAAAATCAATCCTCTCGGGAACCGCCTCCATCGGAAAGAGGAAGCAAAAGGGAGATCACAAAGCCTAGAACCGCCGCCCCCGCCGCTGTTAGTAAGCCTACTTGAAATCCCGTCGCTGCTAACCCGCCTTGGGCCGGATTCAAAGGATCAAAGAGAGTCAGACCGATCAGGAGCAATCCCAAGGTACCCCCTGCCGTCCGGAACATGGCGATCACCATCAATCCATTTTTGATCTCTCGAAGAGGAAGGATTTCAAACAGCAGTTCGTGAACCGGAGCCATCAGGGTCAAACTGAGTCCTCCTCCCAGCAATACCAAAGCGACGATAGATATCAAGGGATCCTCCACCAACGCTAGAGTAAAGTAAGCGGAAGCAAGGACAAAAAAGCCAATCGCCAATGCCCCCTGATATCCCCAGTGGGTGGTGATCCAGCGGGCCAGTGGAAGGCTCAACCATGCCGCACCTGCAACGATAGAAAAAAACAAACCTCCGGTCCCCTGGGGCTGACCAAAGATCTCCACCATCCAGCCGGGCACCAATACCACCGCCACCCAGGTGCAGCCCGCCAACGCCACCACTCCATGTATTCCGATCAGCCGGAGATCCGTGAATATCCGAGGATGGAAGAAGGGGTGTTCCGATTGGCGCTCCACCATCAGCAATGGAACCGTCAACCCGACGGAAAGAATCGCAAAGGGCAGAAAATCTGGATCCGCCAACATGGCCCACCCATGGGACGGGTTGAGACGGGAGATGGCGATCATCGATGAGAGAAGAATGCCTGCGAAATAAAAGAGACCCGCCGTTTGCTGAGAGGAAACGCGGGAACCTCCCCCAGAGGAAAACCGGAAACTCAAGAAGTAGATCCCCACGGTGGCAGGAAGGTTAATCCAAAACAACCAACGCCAACTGGATTGCCACGCCACCCAGGAAGAAAAAAGAGGGACCAGGATGAGCAATCCTCCCAGACCCAAGTGAATCGCAATTCCCCAGAAACGGCTATTCAGTCGGGTGAGGCGGCGGAGTTCCGCAGACAACAGCGGAACAATCCCTCCCGCTCCTACCGCTTGAATCACTCGTCCGCTGAACAGGGTCAGCCACTGGTTACCCGACCCCGCCACGAGAGAGCCCAAGGAAAAGAATGTAAGAGAGATGACAAAACATCGACTCGGGCCGATTCGTGCTCCCCACCTCTCCATCAAGGGAAGAGCGAGGACGAATACCGCTAGGTGAAGAGCGATCACCCAGATCACCCAGTGAACCGGAAAGCCGAGGTCTGTGGCGATCACAGTCAATGACGGGGCGATCATACCGAAATCCAGCGCACTCAGGAAAATCGCAATCACATAAGAGTCCAGGGAGTACTTTTTTCCGAAGGGCACCGTAATCGCCTCCACAACCGGAATCCTCAATCCGCTCCGCCTTCGGCCTGATGGACGAGGCGGGTCAATCGCTCATTGTACGGGGCGGGAATACCTCCCTTTCCCCCCTGTTCCACTACAGCACCATTGATAAAATCCACTTCAGTCAGCTCCCCTCGGTCCAGATCCTGGAGCATGGAGGAGCGGTTGGTTGCCGTATGCAGGCAAACGCTCAAAACTTTTTTCTGCAGTTCCTCCTGGGAAAGGTAAATTCCTTCCTTTTGCGCCACCTGGACCACCTCATGCAGAATCTTCTCCATCCAGGGATAAAAATCGTCCTGCTCCGGTAGCGCACCATTGGGAAGGTTCCATATAGCGGTCAGCGGATTGATCACACAGTTGACAGCTAACTTCTCCCACACCCGCTGACGCAGATCGGTAGCAAAGTGGATCGGAACGGACTTTGAGGAAAGTTCCTGTATCAGTCTCTCCACCCTCGGCGAAAAATTTTCCCCGCAGGCAGGGCCGACCCAGCTTTCCCCACTCCCTGTATGATAAACATGGGCCCATCCCTTCCGCAACGCTCCCTCCGTAGTGACAGCACGGTAAATTTGTTCCGACGAAAAGTAGGGGAGGAAAAATTTTTCCCCACCCAGACCATTCTGCCATAAAAAAAGAGAAGCCGCAGGTGAACAAATTTCAGCCAACCGGGGAGCGATCCCCGAGAGGATCCTTTGTTTCACGGTGATAAATACAGCATCCAG
>CAUGKZ010000168.1 GCA_959600065.1 uncultured Kroppenstedtia sp.
TTGGGTTTGTTCCTTGAATTTCCGGCCACAGGAAGTGCCGGGTTTCTTTTTTTCAGTCGTGGTATAATCGACATACAGGATGGTTACACGTTCCAAGGAGGATGAGGGAAGATCGAGACGGAGAACAGTAGTGAGCGAGCGTTATTGGTAGGTTGTGGCAGTGGGAGGGAGACGGCTTCCATTCATTCATCTCTGACCGAGTTGGGGCGGTTGGCCCATACGGCGGGCGCAACTGTCGTAGACACCGTGATCCAGCATCGGAATGCGCCGGATCCGGGTTGGCTGATCGGTCGGGGGAAGGTGGAGGAGCTGGCTCAAACCGTGGAAGAGGAAAGGATCGACCTGATCCTCTTTGATCGGGAGTTGTCCCCAGTTCAGTTGATGAACCTGGAGCGTCGGTTTCCCTGTAAGGTGTTGGACCGAACCCAACTGATTCTGGACATCTTTGCCATGCGCGCGCGCACGAAGGAAGGAAGTCTCCAGGTGGAATTGGCCCAACTGGAGTATTCTTTGCCCCGGCTGACCGGCAGAGGAAAAGAGATGTCCCGGTTAGGAGGGGGAATTGGAACCCGCGGTCCCGGGGAGAAAAAGTTGGAGACGGACCGGCGTCATATCCGGCGCCGCATTCGGGATTTGAAGAGGGAATTGGAAGGGGTTCGCAAACACCGGCGATTGCATCAGAATCGACGCCGAAAGATGGATATGATCCAAGTGGCCCTCGTCGGATACACCAATGCGGGAAAATCGACACTTTTTAATCGCTTGACCGGTGCCGGGGTGATGGAGGAAGATCAGTTATTTGCTACACTGGACCCGACTTCGCGGTTTTTGGATCTGCCCTCAGGGGGAAAGGTGTTGTTGACGGATACCGTCGGCTTTATCCGTAATCTCCCTCATCATCTGGTGGCGGCTTTTCGATCCACATTGGAACAAGTGGGAGAGGCGGATCTCCTACTCCATGTAGTGGATGGGAGCCACCCTGAAGCGATGGAACAAATGAAGGCGGTGGAGCGGGTCCTGGCGGATTTGGGTGCCGGTGAGGTTCCTGTGTTGACGGTCTTTAACAAAAGGGATCGCGAGGCGGGAGCGATCTTGTCCGCAGAGGGGGAGACGATCCGGATCTCTGCTTATGATGCCGACGACCGAGAACAACTGAAGGAGAAGATCGATCAGGTGTTAAACGCCACTCAGATCCACGGGTCGGCGGAGATCCCGGTGTCCTGGGGGGAAATGATTTCCCGGTTTTATCAGGTGGCGGAGATCGTTCATTCCGAGGTGGACGACCTGACGATGAAAGTGGAATTTCGGTTGCCGCTCCATCGTTATGAACGGATGTCGCCGGAGATGAAGGGTTTGATACGGAAGGATATTTGATACGGACTAGAAATAGAGAAATGGTGTGTGAAATGTACAAGAATCTTAAACATGGAACCCAGCTCAAACTGTGGAAAGAAGAGGCGGAACACCGGATCGCTTCGAAGTTGAAGGCGATTGAAGAACGGGTGGACTACCATCAATGGCGTCTCCTGAACGCCTACCGGGTGGAGGGGGTGAGCGATATTCACCTGGCCTCCTCTACGGGCTATGGCTATGATGATTTAGGGCGGGAGAGTCTGGAGAGGATCGTGGCCGAGATTTTCGGAGCGGAGACCTCCTTGTTCCGCCCTCAGATCATCTCCGGCACCCATGCCATCGCCGCCTGTCTGTTCGGTGTATTGCGTCCAGGGGAGGAGCTGATCTATATCACCGGGTCTCCCTACGATACTCTGGAACAGGTGATCGGAAAGGAGAAGGATGGTTCCGGCTCTCTCGCCGATCATGGGATCCGCTACCAGGCGATCCCCCTCCTCTCTGACGGTCAGGTGGATTGGCCGGCGGTAACAGCCGCTGTTGGGCCGAAGACTCGTTGTATCGGGATTCAGCGCTCCCGAGGTTATTCCTCCCGGGCTTCCTTCACGGTGGCAGAGATCGGGGAAATGATCCAAAGGATCCGGGAGCTCTGTCCTCATGCTGTCATCTTTGTGGATAATTGTTATGGAGAGTTTGTGGAGGAGCGGGAACCCACTCATGTGGGTGCCGATCTGATCGCTGGTTCTCTCATTAAAAATCCGGGTGGGGGCCTAGTCAAGTCCGGTGGCTATATCGCTGGTGGCCGTAAGTGGGTGGATCGCGCCGCGGCTCGCCTGGTGGCTCCGGGAATTCTCGCAGAAGGAGGAGCCACCCACGGCTATACCCGGGATCTGTATCAAGGTTTTTTTCTGGCTCCTCATGTGGTAGGGGAGGCTTTAAAAGGGGCTCTTTTCGCTTCGGCAATGTTAGAGGCTGCTGGATTTGAATCGACGCCCCGTTGGCAGGAGCCGCGCACTGACATTATTCAACAGATTCGTTTGGAGAATCCGGATCTGCTGATCGCTTTCTGTCAAGGGATCCAGGCTGCTTCTCCGGTGGATGCCCATGTACGGCCGGAGCCTTCCCCGATGCCGGGGTATGAAGATCCGGTGATCATGGCGGCGGGAACCTTTGTTCAAGGAGCCAGTATCGAGTTGTCGGCGGATGGCCCCCTACGGCCACCCTATCTGGCTTACATGCAAGGGGGACTTACTTACTCTCATGTGAAGATCGGGATCTTGACGGCTTTGGATCGGATGCTGGACTATAGCGATCTCTTTCCGTCGAGATTCACGGATCCCGCGAAGGGAGAAGGATAATGGAAATTATTTGGTGGATTCTGGTGGTGTTGTTGTTTATCCTGGGCTTCGCGGGACTGATCCTTCCTGTCTTACCGGACGCCCCGTTATTGTTCATCGGTTTTTTGCTTTATCACTTTCTGATCGACTCCGATGTACTCTCCACCTCTTTCTGGGTGGGGGCGGTAGGGATCACCCTGGTGGTGGTGGTCATCGACTATGTGGCCGGGGGCATTACTGCTCGCACCTATGGTGGTTCCAAATGGTCCATCCCAGTAGCCATCCTCGGTGGCCTGGTCGGCATCTCCTTCGGCCCCCTTGGCATCCTGATCGGTCCTTTTTTGGCGGTCTTCCTGCTGGAATGGATCCTGAAAAAGGATTGGCAACAGGCCCTTCGGGTGGGATATGGCACCCTGGTGGGCTTTTTCGGGGGTTTGTTTATCAAGGGACTGTTGATGGTAGGTTTGTTGATCTGGTTTTTGATTTTGGTGTGATCGACGTGATGTAAAGAGTGAACCCCCGCCTCTGCAGGCGGGGGTTTTTAAAAAAAAGGGTGAAGCGACGAAGCTGGTTTCCATAAAATCTATTTTGTAAAATTGTGTATGATATAGTGGTAAAGGGTTGTTAGAATGGAGGAAGAAGGATGTTAAAAGGAAATCCTAAAGTGTTTTATTTTACGATGGCTGCTGTTTTCTTCATTGTCATGGGCAATCTATTGCAACCCTTTTTCCTATACTCCATTTCGGTAGGAGCTATTGGGGGGTTTATACTGATTGTGATCGCTATCATTTTGTCATTTAGGGATTGGCGTGCGGTGAAGAAAGAAAAAAATAAATAATTTTACATGATTAGCTGATGTACAGAGGCCCCAGTGTTTACCGAACCTTCTTTTGCGATGAAATCGTCGCTTAGTTGGCCAAATGGTCGCTTTTGGCGGTCTTTTTGCTGAAGCTGATCCTGAAAAAGGACTGCCAACAGGCCCTTCGGGTGGGATATGGCACCCTGGTGGTTTTTTTGGGGGGTGTTTATTAAGGCGTTGTTGATGGTAGGTTTGTTAATCTGGTTTTTGATTTTGGGATTTTAAACGGATTGAATTGCACCCTGAACAGGGTGCTTTTTTTTAAGATATGAGGAAGGGATCGGAGATAGTAAGCTTCCCGACTCTTTATTGCTGAATATCTTTGTTGTTAATTTACAGGTAGGTATTTTTTCATGTCAGATAACCTAACATCACTTGACAGCTTTACGAGACAGCCTTAAAATGGAATCGTGATTTTGTTGAGGAGGTACTGTGGATGGGTGATGATCTTCGTCGGAACCTTCCCTTGTTCCCGATGGGAACTGTGACGCAGCTTACGGAATTGACTCCCCGGCAGATTCGCTATTATGAACAGCAAGGGCTGATCCATCCGGCCCGGACTCAGGGAAGGCAGCGGTTGTTTTCCTTCAATGATGTGGATCAACTGTTGCGCATCAAGTCTTTAATGGAAAAAGGGGTCAACGTCGCCGGTGTGAAGGAAGTGTTGTGGGAGCAGGCACAGGTCTCCCAGCCGGAGTTGTCGCCGGTAAAGCCCGATCTCTCCAAAGCGGAAGTATACAAACTGATGAAGCGTCAGCTCCATGAGCTCAGTTCACGCCCCCATCAAAGTCACCTGATCCGCGGTGAGTTGTCCCGTTTCTTCCATTGATTTTAAAATCCGAAGGGAGTATCCTCCATGCCAAAACGTTTCACCAGAGAAGATATTCTGCGATCCGTTGAAGAAAACAATGTGGAGTTTATTCGTTTGCAGTTTACCGACCTCTTGGGCACGATCAAAAATGTGGAGATCCCCAAGTCCCAGTTGGGAAAAGCCTTGGACAACAAAATGATGTTCGACGGGTCCAGCATCGAGGGGTTCGTGCGGATCGAGGAATCGGATATGTATCTGCACCCGGATCCGAACTCCTGGGTGATCTATCCTTGGGGTGGGACAGAGGACTCTCGAGTGGCAGGATTGGTCTGTGATATGTACACCCCCGATGGTGAACCCTTTGCGGGGGATCCCCGAGGCATTTTGAAGAATGTATTGAAAGAAGCGGAAGCGATGGGGTTCAGTGCATTAAATGTCGGTCCCGAGCCGGAATTTTTCCTGTTTAAGACAGATGCCAAGGGAGACCCGACGATGGATTTGAACGACAAGGGAGGCTATTTTGACCTGGCTCCCATGGACCTGGGGGAGAATTGCCGTCGCGATATCGTGATCACTCTGGATAAGCTGGGCTTTGAAATTGAAGCCTCTCACCATGAAGTAGCCCCAGGTCAGCACGAAATCGACTTCAAATATACCGACGCGATCACCGCAGCAGACAACATCCAGGTCTGTGAATTG
>CAUGKZ010000169.1 GCA_959600065.1 uncultured Kroppenstedtia sp.
AAACCAATGGACACTTCGTCAACTATCTGCCCGCTTCAGTGTCAGCCCTAGCCATCTGCAAAGATTGTTCAAGGAACATGAGGGAATCAGTCCCAAGCAATATCTCACGGACATTCGCATTCAAAAAGCCCAGCAGTTGTTGTTGACCGGGGAACAAAATAACCTGCAGATCTCTCTGGAAGTGGGCTTTAACACCCCTGACCGATTTTATCTCGCCTTCCGAAGAAGGATGGGAGTCTCTCCATCTACCTTCAGAAGGCTCCGTGGTCAGGTTTGATTTCTGTTATCTGCGTATGGATTGGAAACCAACTGTCGGCCCATCATTACCTGTCGCTCTGTAAACCCCAATTTACGGTAAAGGTGGGTTGCGGGATTTCCTGCAAAGACGTTGAGGCGGATCTCCTGGTATCCCTTGGCCTGGAGTTGTTGTAAAGCCGTTTTCATCAATTTTTCTCCCAAGCCTTTCCCCCGGTGGTCGGGAAACACATACAATTCATATATAAATCCAATCGCTTCATCGGAAAAAAAATCCCGGTGGGGTCCGATCAATATCCAACCCAGCAATTCCTCTCCCTCTGTCGCCACCCAATGCTCACCGCCACGTTCCAAGACCTTTTCCGTCAGATCCTGCACCCGCTCTTCCGAGAGTCGTCGGGTGCGATATAAAGTCCCCTCCTCCATCGCCTGACAGGCGTGTTGCTTAATGCTCTCCACTTCTGAAGGGACAGCCAGTCCGATCCTCATGTTCCTCTCTCCTTTTCCGCAAAAAACAAGCGCGACACCGGGTCGCGCTGTGATCTCCGCTCTTTTATTCTTCCATCGTGGACAAATCTCCGGTGGGTAGATCCAATTCCCATGCTTTCAACACCCGACGCATGATCTTACCGGAGCGGGTCTTGGGCAGTTTGTCTTTGAATTCGATTTCCCGCGGGGCGGCATGAGCTGCCAAACCTTTTTTGACAAAGGCACGAATCTCTTCTTTCAAATCCTCTGAAGGCTCATAACCTGCACGAACAGCGATGAAAGCTTTGATAATCTCTCCCCGGACCGGATCCGGTTTGCCGATGACCCCCGCCTCTGCTACCGCCGGGTGTTCCACCAGCTTACTTTCCACTTCAAAGGGGCCGACCCGTTCACCAGAGGTATTGATCACATCGTCAATCCGGCCCTGGAACCAAAAGTAACCGTCTTCATCTCGGTAGGCTGAATCCCCGGAAATGTACCAACCCGGAACCCGGAAGTATTCCTGATATTTAGGTTCATTTTTCCAAATCTTTCGCATCATCGCTGGCCATGGGGTTTTGATGGCCAGATTGCCCATCTGATTCGGAGGCAGTTCATTGCCCTCATCATCGATGATCCCCGCCTCAATCCCGGGGAAGGGTTTACCCATGGAACCTGGTTTGATCCCCATGGCGGGATAATTGGAAATGAGGATGCCACCGGTCTCTGTCATCCACCAGTTGTCATGGATGCGGCGATCATAGGCTTTCAACCCCCAACGGACCACTTCCGGGTTCAAAGGTTCCCCTACGCTCAGAATATGGCGAACCTTGGACAGATCAAATTTTCGCACCAAATCGGCGCCGGCTCCCATCAGCATCCGGAAGGATGTGGGGGCGCTGTACCAGACCGTCACGCCGTTGGTTTCCAGGGTTTTATACCAATCCTCCGGTTTAAACCGTCCACCGCGGATCACATTGGTCACGCCATTGAGCCAAGGGCCAAAAATCCCATAAGAAGTGCCTGTCACCCAGCCTGGATCTGCAGTACACCAATAAACATCGTCTTCCTTGAGATCCAGGATCCATTTCCCCGTCTGATAATGCTGAATCATGGCGTTATGCACATGGAGAACCCCTTTGGGTTTGCCGGTGGAACCTGAGGTGTAGTGAAGGAGCATCCCGTCTTCCCGGTCCATCCATTCGATCTCCAGTTCAGGGGAAGCTTCCTTCATCTCTTTTTCAAAGCTATAAACCCCTTCTTTCAGATCGCCTTCATCTGCTCCAACCAGGATGATATGCTTCAGATGGGGAAGTTCTTGCACCGGGACCCGCTTCAACTGTTCCGGGGTCGTCACAAGTGCGGTGGCTTCGCTGTTTTCGAGACGGTCCTTGACCGCCGCTTCCATGAAAGCCTCGAAGAGGGGTCCCACGATGGCTCCCACTTTCACAGTCCCCAGAAAACTGAAATACAATTCCGGACTGCGGGGCATGAAGATGAATACCCGGTCTCCCTTCTGGACTCCCAGCTTGCGCAGGACATTTCCAAAACGGTTGGACTGCTCTTTCATCTCCCGGAAGGTATATTTTTCATCCCGTTGCGCATCGCTGTAGAGTAGGGCCACCTTGTCTCCATTCTTGGAGTCGACATGTCGGTCAATCGCCTCATAGGCTGCATTCACTTTACCGGTTTCAAACCAAGAAAATTCCTTCTCCACATCCTTCCAGTCGAAGTTTTCATAAGCTTTTTCGTAGGATGTGAGATTGTTTCCTTCCGTCATAGCCGGAATCATTTCCCCTTGTTTTTGTGTCAACTCATTCCCTCCTCTTTTTATCAGGACGGAGTCACTGGACGGACCACAACCTTTGTTGGAGAAACGCCAAAAATGACTGGTTTAGAGCATGGGTTTATCGTTTATAATTATATCATAGATGGGAAGATTCGCAATGTTATCTGCCCTAGAAGGCTTCCCCATCCCAGGCAAGGGTTCTAACGACCTTTTTGGGGCGATCACACCTGATGGAGGTGTCTCTCATACTGTGATGGAGCATATCAAAGAGTATCACCAAATCCAGTGGAAAACAGAGAGGGGAACACTTACGGCGGAAGGGTCCGTCTCCCCTGAGACACTGGAACGCTTCCCCTTTCACCCCGGCCTGGTCGCATTTCGCCCACCTGAAGAACAACGGGAAGCCATCATCGGAATCTCCCGCCTGCCGGAAGGAAGAATCATTATCGCCCGAACTGAGGCGGAAGTGATCGGTTATGTCACTTTTCTTTATCCCGATCCCTTAGAGCACTGGTCCAAAAGCCGCATGGCCGATCTTCTGGAACTGGGGGCGATTGAAGTGGCCGCTCCCTACCGTCGATATCATGTGGCCCGCAACCTGCTCCAGGTCGCCTTCTCCGATCCCCACATGGAGAACTACATCGTCATCTCTACGGAGTACTACTGGCACTGGGATCTGAACGGAACCGGCCTGTCCGTTTGGGAATACCGAAATGTGATGGAAAAGGTGATGTCCAGTGCAGGTCTGGAACGATTTGCCACAGATGATCCAGAAATCACTGCTCATCCTGCCAACTGTTTGATGGCGCGGATCGGTAAAAATGTACCGCTGGATTCGATGGAAAAATTTGATAGACTTCGTTTTCAGTATCGATATCTGTACTGACTGCTAAAGGAGGAATCGACATGCTGGTTGAAGAGATCATGCACCGACAGATTCACTCGATCACTCCCGCTACTTCTATCGGTGATGCCATCCACCTATTGAAGAAACATCGAATTCGCCATCTGCCCGTCTTGGACGGAGAGGATCTGGTGGGCCTGGTTACCGACCGGGATCTGCGCGGCGCTTCTCCATCCAGCCTCGATCCTGAGGGGGTGAGATGGCAGGATCTCCTGCACCGACCGGTCTCCAAAGTTATGATTCGTCAGCTGATCACTGCTCATCCTCTGGATTTCGTGGAGGATGCGGCTCGACTCCTGTATGAGCATCGGGTGGGATGCTTACCGATCCTACAGGGAGAGAAACTGGTGGGAATCCTGACTGCAACCGATATCCTTCACCGGTTAATCGAAATATTCGGAGTGGACCATCCCGGCCAACACGTGGAAGTGGAGGTGGAGGATCGATTCGGGATACTGGCAGAGGTGGCGGCCATTTTTGGTGATCATCGGATCAATATCAATAGCGTCCTATTGGAAAAAAGCCCAAAAAAACATCATCTTAAACTCGTCTTCCGCGTCCAAGCGAAGGACCTCGGCAAGATCATCGACAACATCAAACAAGCAGGACACCGCGTGCTCTGGCCGCGAACCACTCCCCATCCCGAGGGAGGAGTGTGACGTGAAGGAGAAAGCCCGGCTTATTTACAGCGAAGGCTTGCTCCGATATCGTTTCGGTGACAGCCACCCCTTTGACAATCGCCGGTTGGAGCCCACTTTGGATCTGATCCGAACTCTCGGTCGCTTGCAGGATCACCACTTGCACCCGCCCCGACTGGCCACAGATGAGGAACTCTCCCAGGTTCACGATCGGGATTATATTACGGTGGTCCAGGAAGCGGATCAGGAGAACATCCTCCAGGAACGACTGGAGGAGTATGGTCTGGGAACCGAGGATAACCCTGTTTTCCCCAGAATCCATCAAACGTCAGCCCTGGTCACAGGTGGCACCCTGGAAGCAGCAGAAATCGTGATGAGTGGACAAGCCCAGCACGCACTCAACCTCTCCGGAGGATTGCATCACGCCCTGCGTGGGAAAGCCTCTGGCTTTTGCATCTATAATGATGCCGCTGTCGCCATCGCCCAGATCCGGCAAAAATACCAGGCACGCGTTCTCTATATAGACACGGATGCACACCATGGAGACGGGGTCCAGTGGGCCTTTTACCACGATCCGGAGGTGCTGACTCTGTCCATTCATGAGACAGGGCGCTATTTGTTCCCCGGAACCGGAAATGTATATGAACGAGGCCACGACGCCGGATTAGGAGCTTGCATCAATGTGCCGCTGGATGCCTTCACCGAAGATGCATCCTGGTTGGATACCTTTCAACAGGTGGTTCCCCGGATCGCCTGGTCTTTTAAACCTGATGTCATCCTGTCCCAACACGGTTGTGATGCACATCACTACGATCCCCAGACCCACCTGTCCGCCACCATGAAAATCTACCGCGTGATCCCCCAGGTGATCCACCAACTGGCTCATGAGCTGTGTGACGGCCGCTGGATCGCTGTGGGGGGTGGCGGCTACGATATTTGGCGGGTGGTTCCCCGAGCCTGGACCTAT
>CAUGKZ010000170.1 GCA_959600065.1 uncultured Kroppenstedtia sp.
CTCTCACGTACTATTTTTTAACGTAAAAAGACGGGAGCTACTTATACCTGTAGTCTCCCGTCTTTCCTTTATGGTACCGAAGGTGGGACTCGAACCCACACTCCCGAAGGAACACGATTTTGAGTCGTGCGCGTCTGCCAGTTCCGCCACTTCGGCTCATATGCTTTTCTCTCAAGGACATTTTCAATTATATAACGCAGAAATCCCCATGTCAACATAAAATACAATATTCTACTCCCTTTTCGGTTCCGTGATTCAGATACCTGTAATCGCTGTATTTTTCTTCAGTTCAGGGCGCCTCTGCTTGCATTCTCCGCGACTCAATCCCTCCTGAAAAAGCTTAGTGAAGACCATTGTGATTTTGGTTCGTCAGGTACCGCAATGTGAAACCCTATCCGATCTGCCCGACCCCTAGCTATGTGTTTATCAGACACCCCTAGAAAAGGCTTGGTTCTATTACCTATTTCTTGGTGAGCAAATCACAAATTCGTAGATCGATTTATATATTATAGCATCAGGAGAGAAAGGAGTTGATTCCCCGCAATGTCCCAACGGATGACCCAATCCAAGTTGAATAGTAAGCAGATGGAACAGCAGATGGAACAGGTTTCCCGCCAACTGGAGGACCACATCCGGAAACAGATCTACGATGCAATTAATGATTTTTTAAATGAAGATCCTCTCTCCAGCTCATCATCCAATCATCCCGACCAGAAAGTAACCACGGCTCAAACACAGCAACAAAAAGGGACTGAACCGATCGGAAATATGTTTCACAGCCTTGCCAGCTTTCTAAATAGTGCCGTCGGTTTCAGCATGAGCACAATGAACCAACAAAAGAGACAGCTACTCCGGAAAGCCCAACAGCAAATGCAGATGAACCAGCAACCTGTCAGCCCCCCTTCTTCCAACAATCAACCCCCTTCCAATCCAAACAGGTAACCTGAGTTCTCCTCACATCCCAGCCGTCGAATTCCTCGCTTCTACCTCGTTGATATGGAGGTAATGTCATGGATCAAAAGCCGATTCAGGCAAAGGTTAACCAACTGGCTACGCAGTTGGAAAACCAGATTCGCAGTAAAATGGGCACCCAGGTTCAACAAAACCTGCGCACAGCCCAAATCAATCCCAGTACCCTGATTGAAAATTTATTGACCAATGTCAACGGATTATTGACGAGTGTGGGGAACCTGGTCACGGGGCTATTAGATGATCTGACCCCCACAGCTCCGGAAACACCTCCCTCCTCGTCTCAATCTCAACAAAGTTCTCCCCTCGGTTTCAAAAAAGATTAAAAGGAGTGGCCTAAATGAACTGCTGGTGCATTAAAAAAAGAAAGAGAAGAAGATCAAACCTTCGTGTGAAAAGAGAGAGGTTTGGAGCTGCCGCCAATACAGTAAACCGCGCGGACACTCGAAACACCGCCGGGTTGGTCAACGTCATCGTCCAGGTTCCCATCCAAATCGGTTCCGACAGCAGCAACTTGGTGGGCAGCGACGACAACGCTGTCAGCCAAGGAATCTAACTCTTTTCTTTATCCATCCAGTGTACCGACCTCAGGTTCGTACACTGGATTTTTTCGATGTCGATCAACCTGTTTTCTCCCGTGTATAAATTGAAACCTGATCTGATAACCTAAAGGTAAAGAGGGTGTCCCACCTTTTGATTTTGAGGAGCGATAGGGTTGAAGAAACAAAAGTATTATGTGGCGCTGAACTCAGGAGAAATTATGGGAGAAATCCTACAACAACCCACAGATTCCAGCTATGCCTTTGAAATTGAAGCGACGGAAAGTGAAGTCCGTCAACTGAATTCCCTCCTCGGCAACCTGACCACCGGAGATATGGGAACCTTTTGGAATGCTCATATCCCCTTTCTCTACTATAACGAATCAGGGAAGAACGAAGGATACGATCAAAGCTACCAACAAATTTATGAGACCTTGTATCAACTGGGAACTCCAAATACCAAAAAACAGATCGAGCAGCTCGGTCTGCTCCAGATGGGACAGGACAGTTGGGATCCCGAAGGCCCCGTTTATTGAAAAAGCCGGGACTGATGTCCCAGCTTTCTCCTTACTCCATCTGTCGGATCCGCTCCAAAATCCCCTGTTTAGGCAGGATCGCCTGAACAAAAGTGCCTGCTCCAACCAGGGATTTGTCATGCTCCCCTCGGACGGAACAAACCACTTTGGATGGTTTCACTTCGATGGCTTCTGCTGTGAAGGTGACCTCCTTGCCCACAGGAGCGGGCGCCCGATGTTGGATGGAAATCTCACTGCCCACCCCTTCCTCCCCCGGCTCCAGAAAGGGGAGGATCACCTGGCGTCCCACCCATTCCATATAGTAGATCATGGAAACCGTAGACAGGGTGGGATGCACCTGATTCCCTCCGAAGGAAGCGGTCATCTCGTCGGTTACCGTCACTTGCATCTGTTTCCGGTGCCCTGGTTTCAATCCTGGTTTCATCCCTCACACCCCAAAAGGATTCAGTGGTTTGGAGCCGATATAAGCGTTGACGCTTTTGGTCTCAGTATATAGCTCAAGGGTTTCCAATGCCAACTCCCGACCGAAACCAGATTGTTTGTAGCCGCCGAAGGGAAGGCCTGGCATAGCGGAAAAGGGATTATTGATCATGACCGTTCCCGCCTGCAATTGAGCGGCCACCCGATGCGCCCGGCCAAAGTCCTGGGTCCAGAGAGTGGCAGCCAAACCGTAGATATTTTCATTGGCTTGGCGGATCGCCTCTTTTTCATCACTAAACTTCATGATGACCACCACCGGACCGAATATCTCCTCTTGGGCCACCCGCATCTCATTCGTCACATCCACTAGCACCGTCGGCAGATACCAGTGCCCCTTCTTAAACGCCTCCCCCTCGGGCCGTCCGCCACCATAGAGAACTCGGGCGCCCTCTTCCCGCGCCAGTCGGACATAGGAGTCGATCGTCTCCCACTGTGCGGCGGAGATGACCGCCCCCACATGGGTCTCTTTGCTGAAAGTATCACCCAGTTTCAGCTTTTTCGTCTTTTCCACGAATTTCTCCACAAAATCATCGTAGATAGATTCATGAACAAACAAGCGAGAGCGTGCCTCACAGGACATCCCGGTATTGTAGTAGATTCCGTAGACGGAGCCGGCCACGGCGGCATCGAGATCCGCATCGGCAAAAACCAGATTGGGAGATTTCCCACCCAGTTCCAGGGTGACCCGCTTTAGGGTAGCTGACGCCCCTTTCATAATATCTTTCCCAGTGCCGGTCTCCCCGGTGAAAGCCACTTTGTCCACTTCCGGATGTTCCACCAGATAGGCACCGATCTCCGATCCGCTCCCAGTCACCACGTTGAGCACACCGGCAGGCACTCCTGCCTCCTGACAAATCTCAGCCAATGCATAGGCTGTCACCGGTGTCAGAGTGGCCGGTTTCAAAACAATGGTGCATCCGGCGGCCAGGGCCGGAGCAATCTTCCAGGTAGCCATCATCAGTGGATAGTTCCAGGGAACGATCTGTGCACAAACCCCGACAGGCTCCTTCCGCGTGTAGTTCAAAAAGCCGTTGGGCACGGGTTTGGAATCCCCGGACAGGGTATGAACGGAGCCGGCGTACATCTCAAAATCTTCGATGGCTTGGTGTACCTGTCCCTGGGCGGCAGAGAGAGATTTGCCACTGTTCAACACTTCCAGTTGCACCAGATCCTCAAACCGTTCCCGCATGAGCGCCGCCACCCGGTTTAAGATCTGCCCCCGTCGGGAAGCGGGCCACTTGGCCCATTTGCTTTTTTCCAGGGCGTATCTGGCGGCAGCCACCGCCCGGTCGATATCTTTCCTGGTTCCCTTGGCCACCCGTGCGATCACTTCCCCCGTCGCTGGATTGTAAGTGTCAAACCACTCTTTAGAAGCGGATTCCACCTGCTCACCGTCGATCAGCAGGCGGTATTCCTCTTTCAGCAATCTGAACTGTGTCTCTTCCTTCAGCATAATCATCCTCCTCTGTGATCTCTGGGGCGGCTTCTTTTCTCCGCTCTCTCCACTTTCGCCCGCCCCGTTCGTGTCATTCCTTTGATGTTCTACGGCTCGATCCGCTCCACCAGCGTAGCAATCCCCTGCCCGACACCAATGCACATCGTGGCCAGGCCATACCGGCCCCGACATCTTCTCAACTCATGAACCAGTGTGGTCAAAATCCGGGCGCCACTGGCTCCCAGAGGATGACCGAGAGCGATGGCGCCTCCGTTGACATTCACCTTCTCCGGATCCATCTCCAACTCCTGTATACAGGCAAGGGTCTGAGCAGCAAAGGCTTCATTTAGTTCCACTCGGTCGATCTCCTCCATGGAGAGTCCCCTGCGCCGAAGCAACTTGCGTGTGGCAAAAATAGGCCCTAATCCCATCGTGTCAGGATTACATCCCGCAACTGCAAAAGAGTCCACCCGAGCCAAGGGGATCAGCCCCAGTTCCTCTGCCCTTCGACCTTCCATGATCAACAGGGCCGCCGCCCCGTCATTAATCCCGGAGGAGTTTCCTGGAGTGACGCTTCCTCCTTCCCGGAAAGCGGGTTGCAAGCCGCTCAGTTGCTTTCGAGTGATATCCGGTCGAAGGTGTTCATCCTTCTCCACCCTCAAGTTCTCCCCTCTGCGACCAGGAACGGGCACCGGGATCACTTCTTCTCGAAAACGTCCCTCCTCCCAAGCGGCGGCAGCCTTCCGCTGGCTGTCCAGGGCGAAGGCATCCTGCTCCTCCCGGCGGATTCCCCATTGTTCCGCCACGTTTTCCGCGGTCTCCCCCATAGCGATCGGCGGATGAATCTGGGCCATCTGAGGATTGACGAAGCGCCAGCCCAAGGTGGTATCCACCAAAGTCTGATTACCCCGGGGCAGAGCCTCTTCCGGTTTCAACATCACCCAAGGCGCCCGGGACATGCTCTCCACTCCACCGGCGATAAAGATGTCCCCCGCCCCCATCTTCAACGCCGCCACAGCCTGGTTGACCGCTTCCAGTCCCGAGCCGCATAGCCG
>CAUGKZ010000171.1 GCA_959600065.1 uncultured Kroppenstedtia sp.
GGTTCCTTCGACGGGCTGGACTCCTCCACCCGCTCATACCACCCTTTGCCCACGGGTCGGTAGAGGGGACGATTTTGGGGGTGAAGGGGGCAATAGGAACACCGACCTCCTGGACGCTGTTTGAAACATTGGATGCAACGGATGGGTTTGGCCTTCATCTGACCCCTCCTGTGCAGTGATCTCCATGGTTCTGGGGACTCATTTCGGTACCAGGGATTTAGAGTTCAGACTTCCCCCACTCGAAACTCAGCGCTTTCATAAATGATTTGTACACTGTGAGGTTGAATCCCCTAAGTAACTAAGATAGAATGAAATGAGAACAAATTGAGAATGACTTTCAAAATGAAGTCAACTCAAAGTATTTTGTTGCCAGGTGTGAGGGAAGCGGATCTGCCGCATCTACTCACATTTACTCCAAATCGTATCATCCACCCCTGCCACCTGCAAACAGGGTCCTTTGGGCCCGTTTGTTTAGCATAAATGGTGAGCTAGATCAGACTATGGAGGAATGCAGAATGCCGACAACACCTAAACTCACAATAAACGATCTGCACGTTTCCATCGAGGAGAAGGAGATCCTCAAAGGTGTGAACCTGGAAGTGAAGGGCGGCGAGATTCACGCCATCATGGGCCCCAATGGAACCGGGAAGAGCACCTTGGCCCAGGCGCTGATGGGTCATCCCCGCTATGAAGTGACCGGGGGAAGCGTCAGCCTGGACGGGGAAGATCTCCTGGAGATGGAAGTGGACGAACGTGCTCGTAAGGGATTGTACCTCGCCATGCAGTATCCCAGCGAGATCAGCGGTGTGACCAACTCCGATTTTTTGCGTAGTGCCGTGAATGCCCGTCGGGGTGAGGGCAATGAGTTGTCCATCATGAAATTTATGAAACAGCTGGATAAAAAGATGGACCAACTGGAGATCGATGAATCCTTTGCCAACCGTTATCTGAATGAAGGCTTCTCCGGCGGTGAGAAGAAGCGGAACGAAATCCTCCAGATGATGATGCTGGAACCGCGCATCACCATTCTGGACGAAATCGACTCTGGTTTGGATATCGATGCCCTCAAAGTGGTGGCAGATGGGGTCAACTCCATGCGTGATCCCCAAGCCGGCTTCCTGATCATCACTCACTACCAACGTCTGCTGAATTATGTCAAACCGGATTTTGTTCATGTGGTTATGAAGGGACGAATCGTAAAATCCGGTGGACCGGAGTTGGCGGAACGTCTGGAAGCGGAAGGTTATGACTGGGTGAAGGAAGAGTTGGGCATCGAAGACGAAACCGTCGAGAGCCAGTCGTGAGGGAGGGGGAGTCATGATGAATGTGGATACCAGACAAGGATTTAATCGCGAAACCATCATCCAACTCTCTCAGTCCCAGCAAGAACCGGATTGGATGCTCCAACGTCGCCTGAGCGCGTGGGAGCAGGCGGACCAACTTCCGCTCCCCAAACCGCAAAAGACACGGATTGACCGCTGGAATTTCACCGACTTCCAGCCGATCCAAAAGGAAGATAAAGTGGCTTCACCGGAAGAATTGCCGGAGGAGATCCGTTCCTATATCTCCGGAGGTATTACAGACAATCTGTTTATCCAGAAAAATTCGAGTCCGGTCTATTGCCGGTTGCCTGAGGAACTAGCGGCCAAGGGAGTTGTCTTCACCGACCTGCCCACTGCGGTTCGCAATCACGGAGAGCAGGTCCGGAAATACTTTATGACAGAGGGGATTCAGCCCCAAGAGCATAAACTGACCGCTCTTCACGCAGCATGGGTCAGTGGAGGGCTTTTCCTGTATGTGCCCAAAAATGTGGCCGTGGAGATTCCTTTCCAAGCTCTCTTCTGGACGCAAGGAAGCGGAATTGGATCCTTCCCCCATCTGTTGGTGGTAGCGGAGGCAGGCAGTGATGTCAATGTGGTGGCCAACTTCATCTCCGATGCTGACACCGAGGCGGTTATCAATGGAGCGGTAGAAGTGTTTGCTGGCGACAACAGCCGGGTGCGGATTGCATCTCTCCACACCCACAGCTCTGGCGTGACAGAGACCGCCTACCGACGGACAGCAGTGGGGCGGGATGCGGATCTGGAGTGGATCGTCGGTGATCTGAACTCAGGCAGAACCCTCTCCGACAACACCACAAATATGAATGGATCCGGTGGCAATGTGCGCATCAAGGGTATCACTGTCGGCTCCGGTGATCAGCGTTCCAATATCACGGCTACAGTGAATCATGGGGACACCTACACCGAGAGCGACATTACGATACGGGGTGTGATGAAGGATCAGGCACAGACGATCCTAAACGGGATCACCCAGATTGAAAAGGGCGCCCATAAGGCCAACGGCGTTCAGGCGGAAAAAGTGTTGATGCTCAGCGGGGAAGCCCGTGGGGATGCCAACCCGATCCTTCTGATCGATGAAAATGATGTGCAAGCGGGTCATGCGGCCAGTGTGGGCCGGATCGATCCGATCCAGATGTTCTACCTGATGTCCCGGGGACTCACCCGTCAGGAAGCGGAACGTCTGCTCATCTTCGGTTTTGTCGGTCCGGTCTTGGATACGATTCCCTTTGAGTCCCTGCGCGAACAGATCAGCAGTGTGATTGAAAGGAAATTGGGCTGATGAGTCGATATGCGAAAGACTTTCCCATTCTGAACCAGGAGATCAATGGACATCCGTTGGTTTATCTTGACAGTTCAGCTACCTCTCAGAAACCGTTTCAAGTGATCGAAGCGGTGGAAGAGTATTATAAGAAAAATAATTCCAATGTACACCGGGGAGTTCACACTCTGGGGAATCGGGCCACGGAAGAATACGAAGGGGCTCGGGAGAAAGTGCGTCGCTTTATCCATGCCGCTTCCACCCAAGAGATTATCTTCACCAGAGGAACCACCACCGCCATCAACTTCGTCGCCGCCAGTTACGCTCGTAAAAATCTGTCCGAGGGAGATGAGATCCTGATCTCTCCTTCGGAACATCACAGCAATTTGATCCCGTGGCAACAAGTGGCCCAGGTGACAGGGGCCCAGTTGAAATACTTTCCCCTTGAATCGGATGGGAGACTGGATCTGGCTAAAGCCGACGAGATGATTAGCGAACGGACGAAACTGGTGGCCATCGCTCAGGTGTCCAATGTTCTGGGAACTATTTTTCCCATCAAGGAATTGGCCCAAATGGTGCATCGCCACGGTGGTGTGCTCATGGTGGACGGAGCTCAGAGTGTCCCCCATATGAAAGTGGACGTACAGGAACTGGATTGCGATTTCCTGGCTTTTTCAGGTCACAAGATGTTGGGACCGACAGGGGTCGGTGTCCTCTACGGCAAGGAACGGTGGCTGGAGCAGATGGAGCCGGTTGAGTTCGGCGGCGAAATGATTGATGACGTCGGTCTGTATGAGTCGACGTGGAAGGAGCTCCCCTGGAAGTTTGAAGGGGGAACTCCGGTGATCGCGGCAGCGATCGGCCTGGGTGCCGCGATCGATTACCTGGAGGAAATCGGGATGGCGGAAGTGGAAAAACACGACCGCCAGCTGGCCGCTTATGCCCAACAGGTACTGGGAAATATGGAGGGGTTGGAAGTTTACGGGCCACAGGAGGACCGGATCGGATTGGTCACCTTTAATGTCCAGGGAATCCATCCTCATGATGTGGCCACAGTGCTTGACTCTGAAGGGATCGCCGTTCGAGCCGGACACCATTGTTGCCAACCGTTGATGCGGTGGTTGGATGTACCGGCGACAGTCCGAGCCAGTTTCCACATCTATAATGATGAGGAAGACATCGATCGTCTGGTGAAAGGTGTACAAAAGACGAAGGAGTTTTTCGGCGATGTCCTTGGATGATCTGTATCGAAGAGTGATCATGGATCACTACCAGAAACCGAGAAACCGTGGCCGGATCGAAGAGAGTGCAGTCACGGTGGATTTGAATAATCCCACCTGTGGGGATCGAATCTCCATTCAGATGGATGTGGATGAAGGGAAGATCCGAGAGGCAAAATTCCTGGGTGAGGGCTGCTCGATCAGTATGGCGTCGGCTTCGATGATGACGGAAGCCGTCAAAGGACTCACCCTGGAAGAAGCGTTGCACCTGGCAGATCTCTTTTCCGGTATGGTGCAAGGCAAAGAGGTAGATTCGGAGGAGTTTCCACTGGAAGATATTGAAGCCCTCCAGGGTATCTCCAAATTCCCGGCCCGCATTAAATGTGCGACGCTGGCATGGAAGGCCCTGGAGAAAGGGGCGAGGGAAGCAGCGGATCAAGGCTGATTCCACCCTGAACAGGAGGGAATGAATATGGCGAAGGAACTGCCCGATATTTCTTCGGAGTATCAATACGGGTTTCATGATAAAGATGTTTCGGTTTTTCGTTCGAAGCGTGGATTGACCCGGGAGATTGTGGAAGAGATTTCCCGGATGAAGGATGAACCGCAGTGGATGTTGGATTTCCGTCTGAAGTCGCTGGAACAGTTTTACAAGATGCCGATGCCGAGCTCAGAAAACTCCAAGTGGTTTTCTCTGTTACCGGGCAAGCTGGATGATCTGAATTTCGATGATATCACTTACTATGTAAAACCGTCGGAACGGCAGGGACGCACCTGGGACGAAGTTCCGGAGGAGATCAAGCGGACTTTTGACCGCTTGGGGATTCCCGAAGCGGAACAGAAATTCCTGGCTGGGGTCTCAGCTCAGTACGAATCGGAAGTGGTTTACCAAAACATGCAGAAGGAACTGGAAGATCAAGGGGTTATCTTCTGCGATACGGATACCGCCGTCAAAAAGTATCCGGAACTGGTAAAGGAATACTTCGGCACCATCGTACCCCCCACAGATAACAAATTTGCGGCTCTGAACAGCGCGGTTTGGAGCGGTGGGAGCTTCATCTATGTTCCCAAAGGGGTGAAGTGCGATGTTCCGCTGCAAGCTTATTTCCGCATCAACTCCCAAAACATGGGTCAATTTGAGCGGACGCTGATCATTGCTGATGAAGAATCTTTCGTACATTACGTGGAGGG
>CAUGKZ010000172.1 GCA_959600065.1 uncultured Kroppenstedtia sp.
AATCTGCACGATTCGGATGGGATCCATTTTAAAGAAGAGTTTTATACATTCATGTTGGAGTTGCTGAAAGACCGGGTCAAATAGGTTGCAAATCATCGTATTGGAGGTGACAAGGGTTGGTCTTCAGCAGCTTGATATTTTTGTTCCTCTTCCTGCCAGCAACTCTTTTGATCTATTATATGTCGCCAAAGGGGCTTCGAAATGTCGTCCTGCTCGTTGCAAGCCTAATCTTTTATGCTTGGGGAGAGCCAGTCTATATCCTCATCATGATTTTCACAACCGTATTTGACTATTGCAACGGACTGCTGATTGACCGATACAGACACCGTAAACCGATCGCCCGAGCCGTTTTAATCGGATCCATCATCGGCAGTTTGGGCATTCTCTCCTTTTTCAAGTATGCCGGATTTGTCCTTGACAACATCAATCAGCTCTTCCATCTGCACATACAGGCGGCGGATCTTCCGCTGCCGGTGGGCATCTCCTTTTATACGTTCCAAACGATGTCTTATGTAATCGATGTCTACCGGGGTCAAATACCCGTGCAGCGGAATATCATCCACTTCGGAACCTACGTCACCATGTTTCCGCAGCTGGTTGCAGGTCCGATCATCAAATACGGCGATATTGCGAAACAACTGGTTTCCCGTAAGGTGACGCTTGAGGGGTTTGGCGAAGGGGCGGAATGTTTTATCAGAGGACTTGCAAAAAAGGTGTTGCTCGCCAACAATATCGGGTTGCTGTGGGCGAATGTGAAAGCGACACCCTCGGAGGATTTGTCCATCTTGTCCGCATGGCTGGGGATCATCGCCTTTACCTTTCAAATTTACTTCGATTTCAGCGGGTATTCGGATATGGCGCGCGGGCTCGGCAAGATGTTCGGTTTCGATTTGGTGAAAAACTTCAACTACCCTTATATATCCAAAAGCATTACGGAATTTTGGCGCAGATGGCATATATCATTGGGCTCCTGGTTTCGGGAATATGTCTATATTCCCCTCGGTGGCAATCGGTTGGGCCTATTGAAACAGTTTCGCAATCTGTTGGTGGTCTGGTTTCTGACCGGCTTATGGCACGGGGCGAACTGGAATTTTATCATATGGGGTTTGTATTTTGGTCTCTTCGTTACAGTTGAAAAGCTGTTTCTTCTGAAATGGCTACAACGCAGCCCAACTTTTATGGCACATATCTACACACTCCTGATAGTCATTGTCGGCTGGGTATGGTTCGATTTTGATCATTTGGCTTCCAGCTTGAAGTTCATCGGGGTGATGTTTGGGTACGGTGCGAACGGAATTGCAGATGATCAAGCGTTCTACGCTCTGTCCACCCATCCCGTCTTGTTGATCCTGTTGGCTCTATGTGCAACACCGCTTCCGGGAAAAGTTTTATCCCATGTGAAGGAAAAGTGGGGGGTCGCAGGGGCGATCGCCGTTCCGGCCGTGTGTTTTATATTGATGGTTCTGTCGACGGCTTATTTAGTCGATGATACCTACAACCCGTTCCTGTACTTTCGATTTTAAAGGAGGTGACGACCCTGAACAGGTATGACAAAATAAGCAAAAATATCTTAGGCTTATTGCTGCTGCTGTTCACCGGTTCAATTGCGATCCTGAACCTGTTAGTGCCCGATCGGACGTTCTCGGAATCGGAAAATCGGATGTTGGAGCCACTGCCGCAGATCTCACTGAAATCGCTGACGTCGGGAAAGTTCACCTCCGATTTCGAGAAATACATTTCCGATCAATTGATCTTCAGAGACCTTTGGATCGGAGTGAAAACCGATACGGATCGGATCATGGGAAAAAAAGAAAGCAACGGGATTTACCTGGGCAAAGATGGACATCTCATTCAACAATTTATTCCACCGGAGGATGGGGATTTGGAGAAGAAGGTTGATGCTATTCTTGCCTTTGACCGCGCCACTCCCAATCTCCGTAAATACGTGATGCTTGTGCCAACAGCCACAACCCTGCTCAAGGAACAACTTCCGGCATATGCCCCGGCTGGCGATGAAAAGGCGTATTTGGACCAAATCCGGCAACTGATCCAACAGCGCGGAATCCCTTTTGTCAATGTATATCCCGCGCTGTATACCCAACGGGAACAACCGATTTTTTATAAAACCGATCATCATTGGACCACCCGGGGAGCCTATTTTGCCTATCGGGAGCTGTGCAAGCAAATGGGGATTCCCCCCCAACAGGAGGAAGACTTCAATATCCGGCAAGTCTCCCGTCAATTTTACGGTTCGCTCCATTCGAAGAGTGGATTCAGACAGATCCAGCCGGACAGCATTGAACTGTATTTGCCCAAGGACCCGGAGAAATATACGGTGGAGTATGTCGATGAAGACCAAACCTCGGATTCCTTGTATGAGATGGAACAACTTCATAAAAAGGATCAGTATGCGGTGTTTCTTAACGGCAACCATCCGCTGATCCGAATCACAACAGCCCATCCAGAAAAGAAAAGGCTGCTGGTGGTCAAAGATTCCTATGCCAACAGTTTGATTCCATTCTTGACAAAACACTTCAGCGAGATCGATGTCGTCGACCTTCGATATTACGAGGGAGACTTGACGACGTTTGTGAAAGAACGTGAAATCGATGAGTTACTGCTGCTTTATAATGTCCATACGTTCTCTGAAGACCCATCGATCAAAAACTTATCGGAGGCGATCCAATGAAGCGGTATGGGAAGGATATAAGAACGTTTTTGGCCGTGATGTTCGCACTGGCCGTGGCGATGAGTCTCTTGTCCGGATGCTCCGGTGAGAAAGAGAAGGCAGTCGAAAAACTTTCTGCTGTCGAAGTGGGGAAACGGATTGAACAGGAAGTTAACCTGGATCACATGAAACCAGGGGACATGAGCAAGCTGCAAAAATTGTATCAAATCGATGCCGACAGCATTGAAGATTTCATCCTTTTTACGGCCTCATCCAATGTAAAGGCCGATGAATTGGCCATTATCAAAGTAAAAGATGCCCATCAGATAGAGAGTGTCAAAGAGAAAATATCGCACAGAATCGACGCCCAAACCGTAAAATTCAAGGATTACCGCCCGGAAGAGTTTTTTTTGATCGATAAACACGTTTTAAAGACAAAGGGTCCATTTATTTTTTTCGCAGTCTCCAAAGAGGCCGATCAAATGGAACGTGCTTTTGATTACGCATTCTAGTGCCCCTCAGATAACATTGTGTGGAAAATCACAGAAAGGTAAGGAGGGTGGGGATTTGATTCGCCTTTGTACCCATAGGGCACAAGTCTCGCCAAGGTCACTCCGTTCCCGGTCTCGCTATGCGCTCTTTGCAAGAGATCGGAGCCGCCCCACCCTCCTGCCTCCGCCTTGCTGAAAAACAAGATCAAAGTTTCCTGAAGGGGCACTAGAAGGGTTGTGAAAAAGCTGTCGTTCCCACAGGACACAAGTCTCGTCAGGGTGCTTTCGCCTCCGGTCCGTTTAAAAGTCGCGAAAACCGCGGCTTTTTTAAAAACAGTTTTCCTCTACTCACCGGAGCTCCTCCTCCACCCGTCCGGTCAACATCAATCCAAACATGCGAAAATCGACACGTAAGGACCAAACCGGGTGACCAAAGGTGGCGGGTTTGTTTCCCTCCACGAAAAAATGGCTCTACCAAGCCAGACCGTAAGCAATCACCGGGGCAGCAACCAAAACCACCAACGGACGAAGATCACCAGCACCAAACAGAGGAACACCATGCCTGTCCCCGCAAAGTGCCAACGGCGGGCCCGGGGATTCCTAGGGTCAAAATTCGGCAAAATCTTCCAACATCCATCACCTACATTCACAGTTTGAACCGGGGGAACCTGCCCAGGTTCATTTTTATTTTTTATGTGTATAGTTCCTTACAACGAGGAAAAGAGAGTGATCACTGCCACCATCCATCAAGATGGTTTTGATCCACCCGGGTTCCCCTACTCCAAAAGAAAAAGGATCCGGCGCCTTCAGGCATCGGATCCGATAGGATCAGGCTTTTTCCGTCAGCTTCAGGAACTCGTCGATATCCGCTTTCACCAGATTGACGGCTTCCTGCCAGAAATCCGGCCGGGTGAGGTTCACACCCAGATGTTTTTGGGCCAAATCTTCCACGCTCATCCGTCCGGTATCGCGCAAGAGATCGACATATTTCTCCGCAAAGGCGGGGCCCTCTTGCAAAGCACGTCCGTAGAGGCCGGTGCTGAAAAGGTAGCCAAAGGTGTAAGGGAAGTTATAGAAGGGCACTCCCGTGATGTAGAAATGCAGCTTGGAAGCCCAAAAATGGGGATGATATTCTTCCAGTCCATCACAGAAGGCTTCCTTTTCCGCCTCCAGCATCAATTCCTTCAGCCGATCTGGAGAGACCAGTCCTTTTTTCCGTTCCTCATAAAAACGGGTCTCAAACAGGAAGCGGGCATGGATATCCATAAAGAAGGCAACCGCCCGCTGAATCTTATCCTCCAGCAAGGTAATCCGGCGCTCTTCGGTGGGAGCCTGGCGGATGGAAGCGTCAGAGACGATCGATTCGGCAAAAGTAGAGGCCGTCTCCGCCACATTCATCGCATATTGCTGGGCCATCACCGGCAGGTCTGTCATCACATGCTGATGATAGGCATGCCCCAGTTCGTGGGCCAAGGTGCCGATGTTATCAGCCGTGCCGGAATAGGTCATAAAAATCCGGGACTGATTGCTCACACCAAAGTTCGTGCAAAAACCGCCGGGCCTTTTTCCTGGGCGATCCTCCGCTTCGATCCAGCGGTTATCAAACGCTCCCTTGGCGAAATCGGCCATCTCCGGATTGAAGCGACGAAAATGTTCCAGGATAAATTCCGCCGCTTCGTCATAGGACACGTGGGACTCCTCCCGGCTGATGGGAGCGGATACATCGTACCAGCTCAATTTATGTAACCCAAGGAGAGAAGCTTTCCGATCTAAGAAGCGAAGGAGAGGTTGCTTGTTTTGGCTGATCACTTCCCACATCGTATTCAGTGTCGCTTCCGACATCCGGTT
>CAUGKZ010000173.1 GCA_959600065.1 uncultured Kroppenstedtia sp.
GATGGTTTCATAGAAGAAAGGAGCGGCTGAGTTCGCTCCTTATTTATGTTAAGTGTATAGGAGATGGGTAGAGCCGCATCCATGGCCTCACCCCACCCATACCCATAACCTCCTCCTTAGGCAACCCGCCAAGTTCCTATGGGAAAAGGGTGTCCAGCCCCTGCGCTTCATGATAGAATAAACGCAACAGAATCATGTGGAATATTGTAGATTGGTGACGAAAATTTTGTCTGTCCTGATGGCGTACCATGTGTGAAGGAGTCAGAGTGTCCATGAAGATCAAACAGAAGGGCGAGCGGATTCGGGGGACATTCCGAGTATTCCAATCTTTTCCTTTCATCCAGGGTGTTCTCTACTATGCGGAAGTCGCCCCGCAAGAGGAATCATCGGAGTCCTCCCCGACGCGCTTTCTACACGGGCTGGATATTGGATTGCTCCGAAAGGGAACGGAGCTTCGGCGTCTGCTGGAACGGGATCGGAGTGCTTTTTTTCCGCTTCAGGGCTTGTTTGTGGAAGGGGGGACGCTCTATCAGGTGTATGGAAAATTGGAGGGGAATCTGATGGCTCATCATCTTTTCCGCTCCGTCCCCCTCCCCTTGGATCAGGCAATGCATTTTCTGCAGAGGATTACCGGCCATTTGGTGCGGATACACGAACAGAGAATGTTTACTGTGGTCCATCCCCAGAACATGCTGATCACCGCAGATTCAATTCGCTTCTTGTATGGGGGTCCCTTGGGTCTACTACCTAAAACGCGCGGAAGCCGTACGAGTCTAAAGGATCCCGAGGCTGCCCGCCGGCAGGATCAGGCAGTGGATGCATACTCTCTGGGAGCACTGTCCTATCTCATGTTAACCGGTAGTCGTCCGGCTCCTGGGGGGGATTTGTTGCCGGTCCGTTCCTATCGCCAAGACGTGCCCCAACCTTTGGAACAGTTGATCATGCAGAGCTTGTTGGCTGCTCCCCAGTCACGGCCTCCTGTAAAAGAGTTTTGGAATCAAGTGAAAAAGAGCTGAACCCAGGCGGGGGATCGGGGAAAAAACTTTACAGAATCGTGACAGTGACAGAGTGGAAACGGAACTGAATTTCTTGGTGCTATCATCCGGATTGGTTTTCATCACCAGAATGATTTTTAACCCTCCGGTTTTTTTGCGTCCGAGAAGATCGGCGGATTTGCACATGCGTCTGTATCCTGTGTCCGGCGCCTTCTACGGAAGCGGTCGGACTTAAGATGTGGCGAGAAGCTTCCAAACCTTGAAGGGAGGTAGGCGACGATGCGTGTGTTGATGGTGTTGTTCAAGGATATTCACTATGATGCCAGAGTGCAGCGGGAAGCGGTAGCTCTTGCCCAGGCGGGCTGCTATGTGGACATCGCTTGTTTACAAATACTGCCGGAGTCCCCACCGAAACTTCACGACCGGGTGCGGTTGTTACGATTTCCGGTATACACCAAACGGCTCAAACACTATGTGGACCAAAAGACGAACCAGAGCATCCAAAAAGGGGTTTACCGGGTGGTTCGCACCCCTATGGTCCAAGTGGCCAAAGATGCGATGGTCCGGAAACAGTTTGCCACTCGACTGTGGGAATTATGCGAACATGCCCGTTATGACGTGGTTCATTGTCATGATGTACATGCCCTGGGCATCGGAGTTCATCTGAAGCGAAAAAAAGGACTTACACTGATCTATGATGCTCACGGACTCTTTGATGAGAAAAATGAAAGACGTTGGGAACAGTCACGGGGTCACCGGACGGAATCTAGGTGGATGGACTCGGTGGATCATCTGGTCACTGTGAATGAGCTCTTGGAAGCCGAATACAACCAGCGATATCCGGTCATCTCTACAACGGTGTTGCGAAACATCCCCGAAAGCCTACCTCAACTACCATCGGAAAAAAACTATTTCCATCAAAGGTTCGGACTCCATCCCGAAGACCGGGTGGTTCTCTACCAAGGAAGGTTCACCCCGAAACGGGGGTTGGAGGAGCTGATTGAAGCGGTTGAATCACTCCCTTCCCAATATAAACTTGTTTTGCTCGGATACGGGGTGTGGGAGGAGCAAATCTTGCATCGGATCAAAGACTGGAAACTCCAGGACCGGATCTTCTGTCATCCGCCGCTGTTGCCCCAAAAGTTACTACAGGTGACCAGCCATGCTGACTTGGGAGCGGTTTTGTATCAGAGCACCTGCATGAATAGCTATCTGTCTACTCCGACCAATCTTCTGGAATATATCCAAGCGGGGCTGCCTGTCGTCTGCAGTGACCATCCAGGAAAAGCGATTGTGGTTGGTACATATAAGACTGGGCGGCTGGTGGATCCCCGAAACATAAAGGAGATCAGTGGAGCGATCCAGGAAATCCTCTCCGACCCGGACACTTATCTGATCGGAACCCACAAGGCGCGAAAACAGTTGCAATGGGAAAAAGAGCAAGAACGATTGGTGGCACTTTACCGTCAATTGCACCTTCCCCCCAGAGATCGACTGGAGAAGGAACAAGAAGAAGAGGATATCATCGCGATGCAGCCGCACCTGCGTCAGCTCTGATTTCCCGCAAGGTGCGGTTCCATGGGCCCTCAGGGCCCCGTCGGGACCGCTTTTTCTCTTCTCTATTCTTGACAACTTTTTGGGTTTCTTGTAGGATAAAGAGGATTTCAAAATGGTTATGGGGCTGTAGCTCAGCCGGGAGAGCGCCTCGTTCGCAACGAGGAGGTCGGCGGTTCGAGCCCGCTCAGCTCCACCACCAAAACCCCCGCATGGACGAAGCCCCATGTGGGGGTTTTTTTGTTGGTGGATTCCGGTTGGAGGTGTAGATGGGAAAGATGGGGGAAATGTAAGGATGGGAACTGAGAAAAACGGCCCAAAGGGGGTCTCTGTTTGGGGAAGAACCAGCACGACAAAAAGAGCTTCTGGGGGTGGCTCGGCGGGGTTGGGGCTCTGATTGCCGGTGGCATTCCTTCCATATTAAAACTGGGGAAATTCGGCGGGACACTGATCAGCATGGTGGTATCGGCCGGGGCTTATTCTCTGGTGTTACAATTTCCCTGGTCTTTTTCCATCGGCCTGGTCTTGATGATTTTCATCCATGAAATGGGTCATGTTTGGGCGGCCCGCAGGAAAGGACTGCCGGTCTCTGCCCCTGCTTTTATTCCTTTCTTGGGTGCACTGATCACGATGAAAAAGCAACCTCGGGATGCGGTGACGGAAGCTTATATCGCCTTTGGAGGTCCCTTGCTGGGGACGGTGGGAGCCACCCTCACCTATCTGTTGGCATGGTGGACAGGCTATGAGGTATTGGTTCCTGTAGCTATGATTGGATTCTTCATCAATTTGTTCAATCTATTGCCGATCCATCCACTGGACGGCGGTCGGATCGTGACTGCGATCTCCAGGTGGTTATGGGTAGTGGGGTTGCTTCTCGGTCTCTGGTTGGTTTGGCAGCTCCATAGCCTTTTACTCCTCTTGATTTGGCTTCTCTTCGCTTTTCAACTCTGGGATTCCCACCTTTCCCGTCGCCGTCATCAAAGCCGTCCTATAAAAACCACAGTGGAGGTGGATCCAGCCTTGGTTGAGAGCTGGGAGGGCTCTCCACCTGCTGGAGAACCCCAGGAGTTGTCCTTTATCCAATACTGTTCCTTGACGAATCAGGAAACGATCTGCGATGTATATGATCCTAGCGGTAGCATGCTTTATCGTTTTGAGGGATTCGGGGGCGCCTTTCAGAAGATCCGCCTGTTGCAGACAAAGTTGAAAGAGACTGCAGATGGACCCAGAGTCCAGATGAAATTGGAGGTCCACTATCTGAGAGGGGAAGAAGAGCAACTGCTACGATCGGATAAGGAGTACTATGCGGTCTCCCCCTGGACCCGCCTGGGATATGGTCTGGCCTATGTTGGATTGACGGGCTTCCTGTTGTTTATGGTGATGATGGTGGGGCGTTTTTCCTTCGTCGGCCCTCAAGTGGTGAGTTAACCCGAAGTTACCCCTATTCGTAATTCAGTTCCGGAAGCCCGGTCGACTTAGATCTCGTCCGTTTCGCCTGTGATTTCCCCTGGAAGGTCGTCCCCGGTAAAGCTGGAGAAAGACTAGGTTGCTGTTTCTACAGCGGTAAGGGACGATCTTGGAGGGCGAAGATTCCCTTCGGACTTTCAGGGAAGATTCAGAGGTAAACCAGCTTCGTATTCGATGGGTGAACGAAGGTCGAAGTGGGTTGGGAGAGCGGATCCCCGTGGCGATCTCCCGCTGTTTTTGTCGGGCTACGATTTCCATCGCATAGGGATTCATATTCATCAATTGAAGTCCTCCTTTAAATATGAGAAACTACAAAAAAACGCCACAAACCAGCGGTCTGTGGCGCTCATTTAAAAAACACCACAGGTCGATTACGACCTGTGGCGTCTGTTTCAACAGCCATGGAGCAGGGGTTTAAACATCCCCGATCGGAGGTCGTCGCATCCTCATGTCATTTTTGGCCATAGGAATACCTGCCGTCAGGGTGATCTTTCCCTTCCGGATGGATGGAGATACCGAAGCTCCGTCTACGGACAGACGAGTCCCGTAATTTACAGTGTGGGTAACAAGGCTTAGCATTTCGACGACCTCCTTTCAATCTGCCGTTTTTGGAATATAACCCATTTTACAGAGGTTGTCATCTATTGTCAATGTTGAAAAAATTTATATTTCACTGAAATGGATGGGTGTAAGGTGGATTTGAAAAGACGCAACCAATATAAGCGGGGACGGGGACCATCTTCCTTGGGTGGATTCCGTCAGGATTTGCTTCTGTCCGATGGTTAGATTTGCAAGTGGCAAGGGTCCCAGGATAGAACACGATCTTCCCGCTTGAAATATGGAGAATCCAATACATACTCCTGATAGGAGAGGAGAGAGTTCGATGTCGAAGAATCAAGGGAAGGCATTCATTTTTGATTTAGATGGAACACTTTTTCAAACCGAACAGGTGGCGATCCCCGCTTTTCACCGAACTTATCAACAG
>CAUGKZ010000174.1 GCA_959600065.1 uncultured Kroppenstedtia sp.
CCACAGGCACTACAATCTTGACGGGCTGAAGCCCGAAATTAAGGAAGCGCCACAGGCACTACAATCTTGACGGGCTGAAGCCCGAAATTAAGGAAGCACCACAGGCACTACAATCTTAAGGGGCTGAAGCCCAACGTTAAGGAATTTATCCCGCTCAGGGGAAAAGTCTGCTGAGAGAACATTTGGAATGTGGCAAATCCAATCAAGTTTTAAGGGACGACATCGGAGCGACCGGCACCTATACTTGTCAGGGGAATTTTCTGTAATCCATCATCCTCTGTTTTGAACGAAAGGAAGGGACCTCTCATGATATCTTCTGAAATCCAGGCAGAGTTGACGGCGATCGTGGGAGAGAAGCGGTTTCGGACAGATCCCGAAACTCGGATCAGCCACTCCTATGACGCTACCCCCCTGTACCAAACCCTTCCCGCCGGGGTGATCTATCCCACTTCCACCGAGGAGGTGCAGGACATCCTGCGTATCGCTTCCAAACATTCCATGCCCATAGTCGGGCGCGGTTCGGGAAGCAATCTGAGTGCAGATACGGTGCCTCCCGAGGACGGGCTGGTCATGGTGATGACCCATATGAACCGGATCCTCGAGCTGGATCGGGAAAACCACACGATCACTGTCCAGCCCGGCGTCTACACGCAAAAGATCCACGACACGGTGGAGAAGGAAGGGCTCTTCTATCCCCCAGATCCCAGTAGCATGGCGATTTCCACCATTGGTGGCAATATCGCCGAGTGCTCCGGTGGTTTGCGAGGCCTCAAATATGGGACGACCAAGGATTATGTGCTCGGTTTGGAAGCCGTCTTAGCCAACGGCGAGAGAATCCAAACTGGGGGCAAACTATACAAGGATGTGGCTGGCTATGACCTGACCAAGTTACTGGTGGGGTCGGAAGGAACCCTGGCCATCATCACGGAAGCCACACTGAAGTTGATCCCCCTGCCGGAGAGTCGACGAGCGCTGGTAGCCCATTACACCGATCTGGATACAGCCGCCCGCACTGTCTCCCATATTCTTTCCGAGGGAATCATCCCTTGCACCCTTGAATTTATGGATCAGAAAACGATTCAGGTCGTGGAAGAGTATGCCCATATCGGGCTACCCAAAGAGATGGCAGCGATTCTGCTGATTGAGCAGGACGGCCCCCCTGTAGTAGTGGAACAGGATCTCCGACGAATCCGAGAGATCTGTCACGAAAATGGAGCTACTCATCTGGATGTGGCTCAAACGGAAGCGGAGGGAACTCGAGTGATGGCCGCCCGCCGCAACGCTTTGGCCGCCTTGGCCCGTCTCCGCCCCACCTTGATCCTGGAGGATACCACCGTTCCTCGTTCGGAAATTGCATCCATGGTGCGGGAGATCAACCGCATTGCCGACCAATATCAACTGAACATCTGCACCTTCGGCCACGCCGGGGATGGCAATCTGCATCCCACTCTGCTGACAGACGCCCGAGATCCCAATGAGATCCAGCGGGGGGAACAGGCCTTTGCAGATATTTTTGCCGCGGCCATCCGCCTCGGCGGGACCATCACCGGCGAACATGGAGTGGGCTTGGCCAAAGCTCCTTATCTGGAGTGGAAAACAGGCCGCATCGCCCTCGAGGTGATGAAAGGCATCAAAAAAGCCTTTGATCCCCAGGGAATCCTTAATCCCGGCAAAATCTTCACTGACACCCCTTCCAGAGAAAGGGGGAAAGCCTGATGGCCACAGTTCCGAAGAAGGAACCCAGGACACCCACTGATTCCCCCTGGGGAGCCATGGAAGAAAGACTGAAATTGACCTTGGATCCAGACCAATTGACCCAGTGTATGCGCTGCGGATTTTGCCTGCCTTCCTGTCCCACTTACAGGGAAACAGGCCAGGAAGCGGCTTCGCCCCGGGGAAGGATCGCCCTGATGAAAGCGGTAAATGACGGTTTGATGACTCCGGATAAAACCTTTGCGGACCAGATGAGCTACTGTCTCGGTTGTCGTGCCTGTGAAACGGCCTGCCCGGCGGATGTGAAGTTCGGCCACCTCCTGGAACAGTCTCGGGCTGCCATCCATGAGCATTCCCCCCGTCCTCGTCACACCCACTGGATGGAAAACTTTTTCTTTCGTCATTTCTTTCCTCATCGGCGGCGTCTTCAGCTCGCTGGGATGCTGATGGCTTTCTATCAAAAATCCGGACTCCGCTGGCTCTTCCATCGAACCGGTCTGGCCAAAGTGTTCCTCCCTGAACACCTACGTCAGATGGATGAAGTATTGCCTGATGCCAGTTCCAGAGGCGTGGTGGAACGTTCTGGTACCTTTATTCCTGCCCAAGGGGAATTCCGGGGCCGAGTCGGCCTGTTTCGGGGTTGCATCATGGATGTGGCTTTTGCCGAGACCAATCGCAACACAGCCGAATTGTTGGCCGCTGCCGGTTATGAGGTGGTGATCCCTGAAAACCAGACCTGTTGTGGCGCTCTCCAGGCTCACGGTGGCGATGAAAAACAAGCCAAAGAGCAAGCCCGAGCCAATCTGCATGCTTTCAAAGAAGCAAAAGTCGATTGGATCGCCTCCAATGCTGGCGGATGCGGCGCCCAGTTGGTCGAGGTTCCCTACCTATTGCGAGATGAACCTGAATACGCCGAAGAAGCGCGCCAGTTTGGCGATCGGGTTCGTGACATCAGCCAACTGTTGGCAATAGGCAATCCCCTGCCTCTGGGTAAAGTGGATGCTTCCGTCACTTATCAAGATTCCTGCCACCTGCGAAACGGGATGCAAGTCTCTCAGGAGCCGCGACAACTGCTCTCATCCATACCGGGAACCCGGTATGTAAACCTCGTCGAAGCGGACCGTTGTTGTGGCTCCGCTGGCATCTACAACCTCACACATCCAGAGACATCGATGAGGATTCTCGATGAGAAGATGGAACATGTAGAATCCACTTCAGCTGATCTCCTCGTCACCACCAACCCCGGCTGTCTCCTGCAGATGAAGCTGGGCATCCAACGCTCCGGATTGGAAAATCGCATGCAGGCCGTCCACCTGGTCGACCTCCTGGCAGAGTCGGTCCGCAAAGGGACGGGCTGACGATAAAAGTGACCCTAACCAGGTCACTTTTAGCAAGATCTATTCACTTTAATCCAACAGAAATATATTTCATCTCCAGATACTCATCGATCCCCCAGCGGCCTCCCGAGGCCGCTTTACCTCACTCCGCCGAAGGAGGTTGGTCGTGAAGGGCATCCTGCCATTGACACCGACACTCCCCATTCAGCCTCCTCATTGCCAAGGGAGAGCCGGTTTTCGAATCACGGCGACCACTTGAACAGTCGGTCGTCTTCCTTTTTGGGAGTTCCTCTTCCATCTGTATTGTTGGTCAGCACATACAAATCTCCCTCCACAGCCACAATGTCCCGCAGGCGCCCTTTTCCGGTGAAGAGCTGCCCTGTCCGCTGTTTTTTCGTGGCAAACAAGCGAATCTGTTCCCCGCGAAGCCCGGCGATGTACAGCTTACCATCCAGGGAGGCCAGTCCCGAAGGAGCCCAGGTGCGTTCCCCTGATTGGTACTGAGGGGAGACCATCCCTTTCTTTTTTTCATCTCCGGTGATCAGCGGCCATCCATAGTTTTTTCCCGCTTCAATCCGATTGATCTCATCCCGACCGGATTCGTCTCCCGATGGGCCATGTTCTGCACTGTAGAGAACCCCATCCTCCGTCCAGGACAAACCCTGGGGAGTTCGATGTCCATAGCTGTAGACGAGGGAGCCGGGAAACGGATTATCCTTCGGAACAGAGCCATCCGGGTTCATGCGCAGAATTTTGCCCCCGAGACTGTCCAAATTCTGGGCGTTCTTCTCCTCTCCCCCATCCCCCGTTGTAATGTATAATTTCTTGTCGGGACCGATGGCCAATCTTCCTCCGTTGTGGATAAATCCGCCTGGAATCCCCTCCAATAATGCTTTCTGCTCCTTCCAAACCCCATCCTCCCGTTTCAACAGGATCACACGGTTTTTCCGATTCCCTCCCTCCTGGTAGGTATGATAGGCGTACAACAGGCCGTTGTTTTCAAAATCCGCATGTGTCGCAATCCCAAGGAATCCTCCCTCCCCTTCATGATGAACTTTTTTGTTCAGTTTCAACTTTTGTCGGATCGGCTTCCCCTTGGGACGGTCCACTTCGACGATCGCCCCACCGCGTTCACTGATATAAAAATGCTGCTGGGTCGCCACTAGCGACCACGGAACACGTAGTCCGGTCACAACATCCTTCGCTCTTGCTTTTTCCTTCTGGGATTCCACGGATTTCGGTTTCTCTTTTTCCTCTGGTTCTCCCTGAGAGGAGGGGGGAGCGCTACAGGAAACCATCAACAGCATCATCAACAGGACTGCGAACCATTTTTTCATCTACTTTCCCTCCTGAAAAGGCTCTCTGCTATCCATTTCCCTTTCGGGAAGCGGATTCCTCTCAAAAAAGCCACCCTTCCAATTTCCCGCTAGGAAAAAGCCTCACACAGCTTCCTTCAGTAGCATCAAACCCCTTTCAGTTGCCGCCGTTTCTCCTTGGCTTCATCATAATTCCCTTCAAAGCGGGTCAGTTTGCCTGCTTCCAGCCAATAAATCGGAGCAAACAATTTGTTGAGAAACCAGCGATCGTGGGAGACAGCTAGGATCGTTCCGGGAAAGCGCTCCAGGGCATCCTCCAGAGCTTCCCTGGAGTCAATATCCAGGTGGTTGGTCGGTTCATCCAAGATCAGAGCGTTTAAATCCTGATGCATCAACTGGGCCAGGCGAAGCCGCATCCGCTCCCCGCCGCTCAGATCTTTGACCTTGCGAAAAACCGCATATCCGTAAAAAAGAAACTGGGCCAGCAAGTGGCGAGCCTTCCCTTCTTCCACTGACACCTCTTCCCGGAAGGCTTCCAACACGGTTTGGTCAGGGTCTCCCTCCCATCCCTGTTGAGAAAGGTAGCCCACCTGGACTGAAGGTC
>CAUGKZ010000175.1 GCA_959600065.1 uncultured Kroppenstedtia sp.
CGCAGAAGAGTGGGCAGCAGTGTTCACAGAAAGCCACCTAGGGGAAAAGGAGTGTCATCTGGCCACCTTCGCCTCCGTTCTAGAACAGGCGGCACGGGGGATCCAAGTGGTGAAGCGTCCCGCCCGTCGGGGTGGGATCCGTCTGCTGGAACCCAACCACATCCGGGGCGACCGTTATCGGGCAGTCTTTATGCTGGGATGTACAGAAGGGAAATGGCCCCGCTTTTTCCGGGAGGACTGGCTCATCCCGGATCGGGAGCGGCTTCGTCTGAGAAAGGAAGGGGTATTCCTTCATTTGGCGGAGGAATTGAGAGAGCAACAGCTCCTTCCCTTTTTCCTGTGTGCGACGGCGGCGACGGAAAAATTGGTCTTCTCCTATTCTTCGGCCTCTGCAGAGGGCAAGAGACAACTCGCCTCCCCTTATCTGCAGGAATTGTTGCAGGTGTTTGGAAAAGAGGGAGTGCAAAGGTGGGACAGGGGGATCGGAGACCGGCTTCCTCTGCTTAGAGAGGATTGTACTTTTCTGTCACGGGGTGCCGAATGGGCTGTCGCGACCCTTGCCCTCGGATCGGAATCTGACGCGGGGGCAAAAAGGATTTTACATCGCTTGCACGAAGATCATCCCGCCTGGTTTAACACCCTCTCCGCCCGGATCCAGGCGGAAGAGAAACGGAGGAGCGAAGGTTTGACCCCCTTTGATGGAGTGCTCCCTTCTTCTTCTCTGACCTCCAGCTTGGGAGCGAAACTGCGGGAGAGAGTTTGGAGCGCCTCGGTGCTCCATGAGGTGGCTCGTTGCCGTTTTCATTTCTTTGCCGGACGGATTCTGGGCGCACAACCCCAGGATGTGGGGGAGGATCCCTTGTCGCCGTTGGAAAGAGGGGAGCTGATGCATCAAATTCTTTGCCGGTTTTGGGACCGTTATCGTGAACAGCTACCGACTGTTTCTGGTGCAGAGAGTGCCCGGGAACATCTGATCGCGGTGACGGAATCGATTTTCTCCGAGTTTGTCCAAGCCAAAGGAGAGATCCGCGAACCTGCGTTGCTGAGGGTGGAGCAGAAACGACTAGAAGGTTTGCTCCTGTCTATTCTCGATCATGATCTGGCCTGGCGAGAGGGTGTCGGCGGGGAGGTCCGTCCCCGTTATCTGGAGCTTTCCTTCGGATTGACCAAAAATCCGGTAGGGGTGGACCGGCGGGAGATGGATCCTGCCAGCAGGGAAGAGGTTGCAGAGATCCCCCTGGGGGAAGGTCGCTTCCTGCGTCTGCGGGGGAAGGTGGACCGGGTGGATGAGGATGAAGAAGGCTACTATATGGTCTATGATTACAAATCCGGATCTGCTCCCGATTTGAAGGAAGTGTTGCAAGGGATCCATCTGCAACTCCCACTCTATCTATGGGTCCTTCAGGAAACCTTCGGCTTGGATCCTGGGAAGGCGGTGGGAGCGGCCTATTTCACTCCGGGAACCCGGAAGGGGAAGTCTCCAGGGGATCACCGCAACCGGGGAATCTGGCGCAAAGAAGAGGCCAGCCGGGCGGGGATCAGCTCTCGGATCAAGGGGTTGCTGGAGACAGGTATCTGGGAAGAAAGGCTGGAGGAGATTCGCAATGCATTGGCAAAACAATTGGAGCGATTGGAACAGGGGGATTTTGCTGTGGATCCCGCTGGTGGAAGCTGTCCGGCTCATTGTCCCCATCGAGGGGTCTGCCGGGTGGATGAACAACGGCTAGCTTGGAAAAGTGGTCCAGGGAGGGAACCGAGATGAGCACTCCCTTTTCAATGACAGCGGAACAACATCAAGCGATCCATTCCCTGGATCAGGATTGCATCGTATCCGCCGGAGCCGGCTCCGGGAAAACGCGGGTGTTGGTGGAACGGTATCTCGCGATTCTTGATCGGCATCGCTCTGAACCGGAGTGTGTAGACTGGATTGTCGCGATCACCTTTACGGAAAAGGCGGCGACGGAGATGAAAGACCGCATCCGGTTGGGCATTCGGCAGCGGATGGAGGCAGCCCAGATCCGGGAGGATTCGGAAGAGGCGGCTGGTTGGTATCGATTTTTGGTTTCAGCTGAACGGATCCGCGTCTCCACTATCCATTCCTTCTGCACGACACTGTTGCGTGAGCACCCGGTGGAGGCGGATGTGGATCCCGCCTTCGGAGTCTTGGATGAACGGGAGGCGGCGCTTTTGCTTCGGGAAGCGGTGGCAGAAAGGCTCGTCTCCGCTGTGAAGGCGATGGAGGGGAACGCTCCTGCATCCCTGGCAACCCTATGGGGCCTATCTGGATTGCGAACCCGTTTCTCTTCCATCTATACGGAGATGGCGGGCAACGGTTGGGATCCGGCCACCCTGTCAGACCGGACTTTTCAGCATTTTTCCACCACAGTGGAGCAGTTGCAAAGGGAGTTTCCGAAGGCGCTGGCAGAGGTGAAGAGGTGGGGAGAAGCTCTCCAGCAAGTGAAGGGCGGGAAAAAAGCGACGGATTTCCAAAGGGAATGGCCCCGCTTCGCAGTCGGCTTGGAGGGAGAAGCGACAGCGGTAGAGGTGCTTCCGCTACTGGAGGAAATCTTGGGTCTGCTCGGGGGCAATTGGGGACGGAAGGAGGAAGTGTTCCTTCCCCGCGATCGGATGAAAGAGGCGGTGTCACGGGCTTGGCAAATCACCGGCAGCCTTGCTTTCTCCCGGGAAGAAGAGTCTATCCTCCGCTGGGTGATCCAGGTGATGGAAGAGGTAGATGCCAAGTACAAGGGGAAAAAAGAAGAGCGGAATCGCCTGGATTTTGACGAGCTTCAATTCCGTGCGGTCACCCTCCTGCGGGAACATCCCCGGATTTGCAGGGAAGTCCGCTCCCGGATCCGTTATCTGATGGTGGATGAATATCAAGATACCAATGAGGCGCAGAAACAGCTGATCGACCTCCTCCGTCTTGGACCGGAGGGGGAGAGGATCCCGGGAAAACTGTTCGTTGTCGGTGACCCGAAACAGTCGATCTATCGCTTCCGCGGAGCTGAAGTGGCAGTATTTGGTCGTACCCGAGATGAGATTTTACAATCCGGTGGGAAAGAAGTCGCTCTGGTGGACAATTTCCGCTCTGATGGTGCTCTGGTGAAGTTTATCAACGGGCTTTTCAGCAAGCTGATGACTGGAGCACCGGGGGAAGCCAATCACTATCCCCCCGCTCGTGCCAGCCGCCCCGTCGGTGACGGACCTCGGGTAGAATTTTTGGCAGTGGAGGTTGACAAGAGCGACCCGCGAAAAGTGGAGGCTGCCGCGATCGCCAGACGGATTTGCGAATTGGCGGAGGAGGGGATTCCCTATGGGGGGATGGCCGTTTTATTTCAGGCGATGACCCATGTGAAAGGGGTGGAGGAGGCCCTGATCCGGGAAGGGATCCCCTGTTATGTGGTGGGAGGAAGCGGCTTTTTTGCACAACAGGAGATTTTAGATATGCTTCATTTGATGCGCATCCTGGAAGATCCGACAGATACGCTGGCGATGGTGGGGGTTCTCCGCTCCCCTTTTTGTGGGGTGTCCGATGAGACTCTGCTTCGCCTCGCCCAAGAGGAAAGGTGGGTCCTGCACCGGGAGGACTGGATGAAACGGGAAGGGCTTCCCCTGGAAGAAAGCCGGAAACTGGAACTCTTTCTGCATCAGTTGGAGCGATCTCGGCGCATCAAAGGCCAGGTTCCTGTGGCGGATCTGTTGTCCGATTTTCTGGAGCAAAGTGGATACATCCATGTGATCTGGTCGACGCCCCAGGGAAAACAGGCTCGAGCCAATCTGGACAAGTTTTTGCTATTGTTGCGGCAGTGGAAGGATGTGGAGGCTACCTCCTTGCGGTCGATCCTGGAAAAGGTGGAACGACTGACCGAAATGGGGGACCGGGAGACCGAGGCGTCGGTGGAAGTAGAAGATGGGAATAGTGTCCGACTGATGAGTATTCATCAGTCCAAAGGGTTGGAATTTCCAGTCGTCTTTGTACCGGATCTTTCCCGGAAACCCCTCATCGATATTCCAGACTTGAAGTTGGACCGGGAGGCGGGGTTGGTGACCCGGTTGGTGGATGAGACAGGGGAAAAAAGAGATCCCTTTCGCTGGCAACAGGTGATGGAAAGAGAGCAGGCACGGTCGCGGGAGGAATGGGTTCGGCTCTTCTATGTGGCGACGACTCGAGCGGAACAGCGCTTGATCTTGAGTGGGATCCCCGAGGAACACAAAGGGGTGCAAAAAGGAGAAGAACCTCTAACGGCCAACACCTGGTCCAAATGGTTGGATGGGGTGCTAGGTTTCCACCGGATTGACTGGGAGCGTGGGATCTGGAACCTGGCTGATGAAAATGCCGAGGTGGCCGTCCGACTATGTGGGGACAGCCAGTTCAAAGAGAGGGATAAATCTTCTCCACTCCTCGAGGATCTGACTGAGGATTCGCCTTCACAGTCCCCTTCGTTTGTGGAGCAGATGCTTCTCCCCCGGGGATTTACGGACCGGGATCGGCTGGAGGTGAGTGTTACCGATCTGGTTACACTTATCGGCTGTCCACGTCGTTATTATTTTGAACAGGTGGCTGGAATGCCCGCTATGGAAGAGAGGGAGCCTTTTTCCTCTGGGAGTTCGGAGGGAGGGGCGGAAGGCTTGGTTCTGGATCCTCGGATCAAAGGTCAGATCGTGCACCGATTACTGGAAAAGTGTAACGAATCCCTTGCTGATGGAGAAGATTGGAAACTGCGGTGCTTGGAAGTGTTGGAAGAGTGGCGAGTTCCTGGGGAATGGCAATCCCGGGCTTGGGAGGAAATTCGGCCCTTGTTGGTATCCTACCTGAACAGTCGCTTTTATCTGGAGCAAGGGCGACAGGCCGGACTGAAAAAAGAATGTCGCGTTATCCGGCGTTATGACGGGGTGGAGGTGGAAGGGGTGCTAGACCGGATTCATTGCACCCCGGATGGAGTATGGG
>CAUGKZ010000176.1 GCA_959600065.1 uncultured Kroppenstedtia sp.
GAGCGTGGTAGAACACGATCTCCCCACCCAAAATATGGCTAATCAACACGCCTGTAGCGTATCATTTGTCAATTCCCGATGACATGCAGTTGCGTTCCATTCTGTCAGATAGAGATCCAAATGGGAGAGGTTCTGAGCGGACAGCCCTTCTTTTTCCTCAGCCAATATCCTTTTCAAAAAATCAGGATCTGATGAAATCGGAATAAATTCCTTGATCAAATTCGGATCAAACTGCAACGGAAGAAGATCGATCCATTCCTGCTCGGTTCGGGCCTCCCCAGGGTCATGGGGATAGAAATGGACCGGGATAAAATCCGGCAAACATTGGTGGTTTCGACAAAAGCTGAAAAATACGTCCCGAGAAGCCACCGAAGTGAGTTGGGGAATCGTCCCTGCGGATGCTCCCACCTGCAGACGGGTTGAGATCCCTTTGATCGTTTCGTAAGTACAACGGTAAAATTCCCGGTACTCTGCCTCCGTCCCAGACCAGAATACGTATACCTCTGGCTCGTTCCAAAACTCAAACTTCCAATTCTCCACTTCTTTGATCCCGTAACGATTGATGCAATGCCGTAAGAAACCATCCACCCATTCACACCATTTGTCCAAAGATTTTGGCGGGCTCGTATAACTCGGATTGTAAAATACGGTTTTGCTCTTGTCAGACGCAAGGTCTGATGGCATAAATCCCAATTCGACAAATGGTTTTAAACCGATGGATAACAAAAAATCAAACCATTGATCCACATACCTAAAGTTGAATTGTGGATTCCCTGCGGGATCTTCACCATAGACCATCATGTCATCGTCAAATATTCCGTGAAAACGCAAATAGCGAAAAGAGATTCTCTCTTGGACATATCTTAATTGCTCCTGAACATCAGCATAGAGCCCTTCTTTCGCTTTTCCAATCGTCATCAGGTTTTTCCATGTATGTCGAATCGGAGTGCCATGGGCATCATCCAGATCCACCTGATGTCTCTTGGTTTCAAAAGAATACACTTCCTCCACTGGAAAGGAGCCATCTGACCGCAAATATTGATGCAGGATTCCCAGTGCATTAGAGGGATTGAAACTCAGATAATTGGCCAAGGAATTTCCCTCTTTTCAATCGTTACTCCCCCGGCGGTAATGTTCCCTGTATGTGTGAGGCGTCATATGATATCTGCTTTTAAATGCGGAATAAAAAGACTTTGCATTAGGAAATCCATGGGCCATCGCCACCTCCACAATCGGTTGGGTTGGATGACTCAATAAATCTTCCACTGCATTTTTCAACCGGATACTGGTTAAATACTTGCGGAAATTTTCTCCGATATGTTCCCGGAAAAACTTAGACAAATAAGGAACCGAGAGATATTCTTGTTCGGAAATCCTTTGCAGAGTCATCGATTCGCGATAATGTTCATCAATAAATGAAATGATTCGTAGCATTCGTTCCATATGCTTTTCATTGACTGAAGTACCTGTGGGCATCGTCTTAAATTGTTTCATCAGGATCGCAAATACATCCAACAGCCTTGCTTGCATCTCCAGTTCGAAGGCTTCACCTTTTTGCTGTTTTAATTGAACGATTTTCGCCAGTAATTGACGGATTTTATCTAGCGAGGATCTTTTTCCTGCGTCTACACTGCTCATATGACAATCAAATTCAAAAGTCTCAATCCCGTGGATCCTTTTCTTGAGATAGGACATGGGAATCAGATAAGTTGCAATGATATTGCTGCTCAGTCCGATAACCTCATGAACATGATTTTGATTAATTAATAAAACATCCCCTTCGGTGAGGGGATGTGTCTCATGATCCACTGTAACTTCCAGCTTTCCCCGCAGAACGAAAATGATTTCAATGCTGTGATGCCAGTGCCTCGGAACATAATTCACATAGTGAAGGGATACGTCAAAGGGTATCATGTCACTTGTTTCGACGATTTCGTAAGTTGAATGAGCCATCCCATTCTCCCCCCAGAGCTTCTGGATGTTTGTTCAATGATCCCCGATGATCAACCAAAAAAGCAGGCACACCCAGCCATGGGATATTTAAAACAGGCAGCTACTTCCCTTTTTCTCCAACCGCTGGAGACGGTGGTTCAAGTCATCCCACTCTCGCCCGTGGCCCCCTGGTCCCATCCGTGTCCGTTTCGACAAACGTGCCTTCGCTTCCAATGCCATTTGATACGCCCGCTTCATCTCCCGTGTCCGATGTTCAAAGTGCTTGGATAATTCTACACAAGGCTCCGGGTTGAGACGGTCTTCTTCCATCCACGTCCTCCATAGGCCCTGGGCAGCTTCCCATTCCCCCTGCTGCTTCAGTAACGAGGAGGCGCCGCGGAAAGCTTCCCTTCTATAACGGAGGGGGACCTCCCGCCGGGTATGGATCTCGGAATATCTGGCGAGAGCTCCTTTTGAATCCCGTTCCCGCCACCAGTTCCCCAGGGCGAGCCATTCGGCGGGGTGAGTGGGCTGGATCTTTCCGGTACTCAGGTAATTGAGATGGATCCACAAAGAGACGAGGGAAAGGACATCCTGTTCGTTATGACGGAACACCCCTTCCATTCCAGCAGGATCGCCTCCCTTCAAATAATCGAAATAAAGCACCGGAGCCAAATGCCCTGGAACATCATCCAAACGTTTCACACCCAGTCGGGACGATTCCACTTCCTGTAACCGACAGGAGGGAAGTTGTTCTCTCCAAAGCCGACGGCTGGGATATAAAAGATCACAGTGTATCTTGTCCTCGATCCAGGGAATGTGGTGAACAGTAGCCCGTGTTCTTAACTGATTCCAGTCAAAGGCCTTTCCGTTATAAGTCACCACCACGGAAAAAGAGGAGAGCCGCTCCAGAAAATCTTCCAGCAACGCCGATTCTCCCTCCACCTGGGGTAAAAAAAAGTGCTCCACAATAAAAGAATCCTGCCGATAATACCCGATTCCGTACAAAAAAATCAGGTTGCCGGCACCTGTCCCCAGCCCCGTCGTTTCAGTATCAAAAAAGAGCAGGTCTTCCACTGCTCTCTCTCCGACTCCTTCTGGCCATAATGGAGAAGCACCCATCTGGCTCCCCGACAGCTCTCCCAGAGAATAGATCCCCGCCCGCTTCTCTAAGGGATAAACCTTTTGCCGGTGCAGATAGACACCCTTCTCCTGCTCCCGACGGAGGAAACCGGAAAAGGGAGCCTTCCCATCACCGGCGGGAGATGCCGGCACCGGGGCCGGTTTCTTTTGATCTTTAAAGTGCATCCGCAACCGATCACGCAGGGACATCCCCATCACTCCCGGTTTCCATTGGATCTGATGCTCCCATTGTATCTTCCATCGAGGGAAAAAGCGATGTCTGGAATGATTTCACAGCTCCTGCTCCTCCAGCAGGGAATCCAACAAAGTCAAAGTCAAGCTTTTTCCCTGGCTTCCGGTCTCTACTGCGGGTCCCGTACAGGATGGGCACCCTTCTTCACAGGGACAGCGACGGATATGTTCCCGGGAGATATAGAGCAACTCCCGGTGCAGTTCAAAAAGTTTCTCACTGAGCCCCACGCCTCCGGGATATTTATCATACAGAAAAATCGTTGGTTTTCTGGAATGAATCGCTTTGATCTGAGTAACCACACCCAAATCCCGCGGATCACACATCAGGTACAGAGGGGCCAAATGGGAGAGAACATGGCTCAGTCCCACCAATCCCGATTGCAGATCTTCCCGACCCAACCGGGAGGCGATCTCTTCCCCCGCCGTCAGCCAATAAGCAGTGGTGTGCATCTCCTCCTCCGGAAGCTGGATCGGACCACTGCCGATATTTTCATGGGTGCCGAACTTGATCTTTTTAAACAGAGTCGCCAGCGCATTTACCGTCACTTCCCCCATCGCCTTTTCCCGATTGGGCCCATCGCTCTCTGTTCGCTCTACTTCCAACACCCGGAGCTGAACCGCCAGATTGGCATCGGTGTAATAATCTACATCCACCTTTCGTACGAAGGCCTTTTTCTCTTCATAGTCCAGTTTTTCTACCTGATACTGAACGCCCTCATGAAGATAAATCGCCTCTTCGTGAATCAACGTCGGAGCGCTAAACCGATCTACCTCCCCCAGAACGCGGTGCTGTGTCTCGCTAATATCGATGATGACGAAATTCTCCTGAGCGGCGGAACGCAGACTGATCTCTTTGGCAGGAAAGGATTGATCCATCCAATACCAACGCCCCCCTGACCGGTGCAGAATTCGTTCCTCCACCAGGAAATCCAGCACTTCTTCTGTAGTGGCCACACCAAACTCTTCCCCCTCGACAAAGGGAAGTTCATAGGCGGCGCATTTGATGTGATTCACCAGAATCACCAGGTTGTCCGGCTGGATGAGCGCATGTTCCGGCGTCCGTTGCAAAAAATACTCCGGATGTTCGATCATATACTGGTCCAGAGGATTGCTAGAAGCTACCAGAAAAGTAATAGAGGCTCCCTGCCGACGCCCCGCACGTCCCGCCTGTTGCCAGGTACTGGCGACGGTCCCCGGATATCCGCAGATGACACACGCTTCCAGTTCTCCGATATCGATCCCCAGTTCCAACGCATTGGTACTGACCACCCCACGGATCTCCCCCTTGCGCAGACCTTCTTCAATCTGCCGTCGCTGGGTGGGGAGATATCCACCGCGATAGCCTCGCACCTGATCCGGCAACCTTTTTTGCAGATAGGTGAGAAGCACCTCCACACGCACCCGGGAACGGGCGAACACAATCGTCTGCACATCGTTTCGGATCAATTCCTCCGCCAAGGTTTTCGCTTCTAATACACTGCTGCGCCGAATTCCGAGGGCGGAGTTGACCACCGGCGGATTGAAAAAGACAAAATGCTTCTCGTCGCTGGGGGCTCCGTTTTGATCGACTAAATGGACAGGAACTCCCACCAATTTTTCTGCAAATTCTACAGGATTGGCGATCGTAGCTGAGGAC
>CAUGKZ010000177.1 GCA_959600065.1 uncultured Kroppenstedtia sp.
CGTTCAATTCGAGCACGCTCATGCCTTTGATGGCTTCAAGAATTTGCTCATTACTCATGATGGTACCTCCCGATAAATGTATTTTTCACGAGATCTCTAAGAAGCAGAGAATCTCCCAAACCCAGCTTAAGCTTCGGCGCTTTTGCTTTCGCCCTCGCCATCTTTGTCGGCCACTGCTTGAACAGCCAGGGCGAAGTTGCGCATCGGCGCCTGCAACACGGACAGAAGCATAGACAGGAGACCTTCCCGGGAGGGCAGTTCAGCCAGCTCGGTGATCTGCTCCAAGCTAACCACTTGTCCTTCCACCACTCCGCCTTTGATCTCCAGCTCTTTATTTTCCTTGGCGAACTTGTGCAGAATCTTGGCAGGTGCCACTACATCCTCATTGGAGAAGGCAATAGCTGTCGGCCCCACCAGTTTGTCATCCAGTTCGGTCAGGTTCGTTTGGGCTGTCGCGCGGCGAGTCATGGTATTTTTCAGTACCTGGTATTCTACACCGGCTTCCCGAAGTTGCTTGCGCAGTTCGGTCATCTGAGAGACACCGAGCCCGCGATAATCCGTCAGGATCGTCGACTTGCTCTGGGTCAACTTATCGGCGATTTCAGCCACAATCTGCTTCTTGTTCTCAATTGCCGTGGACATGGGATCCACCTCCTCAACTAAAGTATCGGCAAAGGAAAAGGCCTTCGCAGACAGACGAAGGCCGGGAACAAACCCATCCTCATAGGACGGATGTATGTTCATACCTCGGCAGGAATTTAAGCACCTGTTCCGGTGCACCGGCTGTCTACGGCAGAATCTGATTCAATTGTGATGGCACAGATTGATGAAGCACATCAGCGGCCGGTGAAACTGGAAGTGTTGACACCGACCCCCGGTCCCATGGTGGAAGAGACAGTAGCGCTCTTCATGTATTGGCCCTTGGCGGCTGACGGCTTGACCTTGATCAAAGTATCGATCAAAACCCGGAAGTTTTCGGCCAATTTGTCGGTACCAAAAGAAACCTTGCCGATCGGAGCATGAACGTTGCCAGCCTTGTCGGCGCGATACTCGATTTTACCTGCTTTCACTTCTTCGACGGCCTTGACCACCTCAAAAGTGACGGTCCCGGTTTTCGGATTAGGCATCAATCCCCGAGGCCCCAAGATCCGGCCTAGCTTACCCACTTGACCCATCATGTCTGGGGTAGCAATCACCACATCAAAGTCCAGCCAGCCTTGGCTCACTTTTTGGACCAGATCTTCTTCGCCTATAAAATCAGCACCGGCTTGCTCGGCTTCCTTGGCTTTCTCGCCTTTGGCGAAGACCAGCACCCGCTTGGTCTTACCCGTCCCGTGAGGCAACACCACAGCACCGCGCACTTGCTGGTCGGCACGCTTGGTGTCTACACCCAAACGGAAAGCAGCTTCGACAGTTTCGTCAAACTTGGCCGGAGCCACCTCTTTCACCAGCTGGAGTGCCTCCTCCAACTCGTAAGCTTGTTCCCGGTCGATTTTCTTCAATGCATCTTGATACTTCTTGCCATGTTTAGCCACGGTATTTCCTCCCTTCGTGGTCATAACGGATGATCCTCCCACTCGCACCGACAACCCGTGGCGGTCATCGGTGCAGTCACACTCAGTCTTCGACGCGGATTCCCATGCTGCGAGCGGTTCCTTCCACTATCCGCATCGCGGCTTCTACATCGGCAGCATTCAAATCAGGCATTTTCAACTCCGCAATTTCGCGGACCTTATCCCGCTTGATCGTCGCTACACTGCTCTTGTTGGGCTCTCCGGAAGCTTTGTCAATGCCGGCTGCTTTTTTCAACAGAACCGCTGCCGGAGGGGTTTTCGTCACAAAGGTGAACGAACGATCTTCAAACACGGTGATTTCCACCGGAATGATCATCCCCGCCTGATCAGAGGTGCGAGCATTGAACTCCTTACAGAATCCCATGATGTTGACGCCCGCCTGCCCCAGCGCCGGACCTACCGGCGGTGCCGGATTCGCTTTGCCAGCCGGGATCTGCAGCTTGACGATTTTGATGACTTTTTTGGCCACACCATCCAACTCCCTTCCAGAATGTGGTTCCCTCGGGTTAAACCCTCCCACGGTCAGACAAAACCGGGTGCTGTCCGGGATGTGGCACAAGTCCCGAATCAGCCGGAAGCAAACACAATCAACTTATCACAAATTCAGCCAAAAAGAAAGACCGTACACAGGTTCAAATTTTTCCCACCTGGTTGAAATCAAGCTCCACTGGAGTTTCCCGACCGAACATGTTCACCAGTACTTTTAACTTCTGGCGATGGGGATCCACCTCTTCGATCTTGCCGACAAAATCTGCGAAGGGACCCTCCAACACCTTGACGCTTTCCGAAACGGAAAAGGCCACTTTGGGCCGGGCCTCTTCCATCCCCATCTGATTGAGAATGGCGTGAACTTCCTCGGGCATAAGGGGGGTCGGTTTCGCCCCGCCCCCAGGCGAACCGACGAAGCCCGTCACACCGGGGGTGTTGCGCACCACATACCACGAGTCGTCGGTCATCACCATCTCGACCAACACATATCCCGGGAAAACCTTGCGCTGGACTATTTTCTTTTTCCCGTCTTTGTGTTCCACTTCCTCTTCCGTCGGGACGAGAACGCGAAAAATTTTATCTTGCATGTCCATAGAGTGGACACGTTTTTCCAGATTGGTTTTCACCTTGTTCTCGTACCCCGAATAGGTGTGGACCACATACCAGTTCTTCTCCATGAAATCAGGGCATAATGGCCCTGTCCCCCCTTATGACACAAGATTAGCTGATTTGCTCGATCAGTGTAGCAATCCCTAAATCGATCAACAAGATAAACAGCGTAACCAGAACTACCGTCACGATCACGACCAGCGTAAACTTGATCATTTCTTGACGCGTGGGCCAACGAACTTTTTTCAGTTCGGCAACGCCAGTCTTGAAAAAATCGATAATTCCGGTCACGCTCCGTTTGATGCCAGTGCCAAGTCGGCCGAGAAAACCCATGAGCGTCCCCCCCTAAATCTCACATCATTTGGTTTCGCGATGCAGGGTGTGCCCGTTGCAACGGGGGCAATGTTTCCGGAATTCCATGCGATCGGGATGATTCCGTTTATTTTTAGTGGACGAATAGTTACGCTCCTTGCACTCTGTGCATTCCAACGTGATCAAAACACGCATGATCAACCACCTCCTCGAATACAGCGCCCACAAATTTTTACAGACACCATACAAATACCCAAACAACATTATCATACGAAGAATGGCATGTCAATGAATCAGAAGACATGCCCTCCATGACTGACGAGGTTTCCCCGCTTCAAACCATCGGGAATTCTTTTCACTTTTTTTCGCGAGAGAGAAGGAAATTGACACATCATGTCGAAATTAGAGAGCAAGGACCATCATAGTCGGTGATGACAAACGCATTTCGGGTTTCCCCATAGAAATCTTTCCCCTAGGTTATGTCTAATCCATCCTCACCGGGGGCCCTGCATAATCGTCGCCAAACCCTTACCAAAGCATAGCGAGACCAGGGAGTAAAAGCAACTTCAGGGCAGACGAGTGCCTGATGGATGCAGAGGATCTCCCGGTCACAAAAGCTTCTCCTTCTCTTTTACATCGAAACGGAAATGATGCATCGCCCTAGAAACGTTGAGATAACCTACGTTGGAAGACGGTCGGGATGGGGTTGCACATTTCGTCACCCCAGTTGGGATGATCCAAAAATTCCAACCCAACCCTCCTGTGACGACTTTTTCACAACGTTTCTAGGAAGAGACCCCACGTACTTCGATATAACGCTCCAGCTTCCGTTTCACACGTTGGAGGGCATTGTCGATGGATTTGACGTGCCGTTTGAGGTCGACGGCGATCTCCTGATAGGATCGTCCGTCCAAGTACAACATCAACACTTGACGCTCCAAATCGCTCAAAATTTGTGACATTTTGTCCTCGATGTCGTCAAACTCTTCCTGATTGATATAGAGTTCTTCCGGATCCGAAGCCCTTCCCCCTGTCAAAATATCCATCAGGGTGCGGTCGGAATCCTCATCGTAGATGGGCTTGTCCAAGGAAATATAGGAGTTGAGCGGAATGTGTTTTTGACGGGTCGCCGTCTTGATCGCGGTGATGATCTGGCGTGTGATGCACAGCTCGGCAAAAGCTTTGAAGGAGGCCAGCTTGTCCCCGCGGAAATCCCGAATCGCCTTGAACAGTCCAATCATACCTTCTTGCACAATGTCTTCATGGTCTGCTCCAATGAGGAAATAGGAGCGAGCTTTGGCGCGCACGAAATTTTTGTATTTGTTGATTAATTGTTCTAGTGCAGCCCCATCATCCGCTCGGACGTATTCCACCAGCTCTTCGTCGGCCATCAATTCATAGTCCGTCAACGTACATTGGAGATTGACGCTCACTTTCATCCCTCCGACCCGTTGGCTGGAAAACCATGATAGCTATATTATAGCTGAGTTGCAACAAAAACGTCAATTTTTCACCTATTTTTTCCGTCTCCAATTTTCCAGCGTTTTCAATATCTCCTCCCCCAGCCCCTGTCCCAGGGTGTTCTTGGACTCATAGGCCCCCTTGAGTTCGCTGGAAATATTCCCTTTCATCCGCCTGAATTCCTCCAGCAACTCCCGGGAGGAAAGGCGGTAGGCCCCCTGTCCGAACACGATCCGCTGTTCCAGATAATCGGAGGTAGCTACATAAATTCGGCGCCCGCTCTTTCGATGCTGCTTGACCAGGCGTTCGATCATCTGATCCGCCGTCTCGTGTTCTTTGGTGTAATAGATCGTGATTTGTTGTTCCGAATGTCGAGACCCTGCTCCCGGAATCCGATGTGCGTCAAAGACGAGGAACACCCGGCGCTCAGAGGTAGCCTGGTATTCCGACAGCAAGGTCGCCAATTGGTGACGGGCTTCTTCCAGAGGGAGCCGG
>CAUGKZ010000178.1 GCA_959600065.1 uncultured Kroppenstedtia sp.
TTCTAGCTCTGTTTTTGCCGATGTTGCATCTGGTGGAAGCGATTTGAGCAAAGGAGTGGGAAAATTGAATTTCCGAAAATTAAAGCGGGATGAGCGGGGGTTTACCCTGATTGAGATGTTGGTGGTGTTATTCGTGATCGCTGTCATCATCGCCATCGCCCTTCCCAACCTCAAAGCAGCAGGGGAGTCGGCCCAGAGTCGGGCCTGTGAGGCCAATCGCAAGCTGATCGGCTCCCAGGCGGACAATTATTATCTGGAGTTGGGGAGTTATCCGAGCAGCGTGAGGCAGATGAAGAGAAGAGGGTATCTCCGCACGGTTCCCACCTGTCCCGCCAAAGGGAAATATTCGATCCACAAGAATGCCAGCGTGGAAAAGCGGGTGAAATGTAGTATCCATGGGAATTAAAAGGGGATGGCGCGGGGAGGAAGGGTGGAGTTTGGTGGAGCTGTCCCTGACCCTCATCCTGGCGGGACTGATCACATCACTGGCTTTGCCGGCATTTGCCCAGTGGGGGGATCGATTGGAGCAGGAACAGTTCATGGAACTTTTTTCCGAGGACATCCGCTTGGCTCAGCGAGAGGCGTCGGTTCGGGAAGAGGTGACATTTTTGCAGGTGGATACAAAAGGGGGAGTGTACTCTATCCACCGGGGAGAGGAACGGTTGCGGGAAGAAAAGGTGCCGGCCCGTTATCGGCTAGAGAGTAACTATCCGTCCCATCGTTTGGTTTTTCAACCTTCGGGACAGGCCCGGGGTGGCACCTTCCGCTTGAAGAAGAATGGGAAGACAGTGGGGCGGATCGTGGTACAGGTGGCCTCAGGTAGACCTCGTGTGGAGGTGGTGCCATGATCCGCGGGGAAGAGGGGTTCACCTTGGCGGAAACGGTCACCGCCCTGATGGTGTTCGGGGTGCTGGTGTCTGTAGCCCTGCCTATTCTCGGAGAGCTCCAGATCCGTCATCATTCCCATGCTCAACGGATGGAAGCGCATCTTCTCCTCCAATCCGAGATGGAACGGGTACAATCTTCTGCGGTCCCGGTTCCAGCGACAGGTGAGAAAAACAAGAAAGGGAAAGGGGTGAACTATCGGATCCGGTGGGAAAAAAAGTATGCCGAGCCGCATTTGGCAGGCGTGTTTGTGGAGATTACCTGGAAGGATGCGAGCCAGAAGCGGCAAAAGGAGTCGCTCAAAGGATTAAGCTTCCGGCGCTGATCCGGGAAGAGAGCGGCTTTACCTATGTGGAGCTGGCTGTGGTGCTGTCCCTCCTGGCCCTGTTGATTCCGGTTGTGTTGGGTGTCAGTTTGGGACTGGAGAGTGGATTGAAAAAGATGGTGGCTGAACAACAACTTCACTCTGGGGCAGAGACCTTTATCGCTGATGTCCGGAATGATCTGCGCAGAGGGGAAAATTTTCGACTCACCTCTACAGGATGGTTGTTGTTTGATTTGCCGGAAGGGGAGACGATCCGTTACAAACATCAGAAGCGCCGGATCATCCGCAGTGTGCGGCCACCGGGAGCCTCGCGCTTTCAGGGGACGACGATCCTTTTGGAAGATGTCTATTTCATCGGATTCGATCCTGGGTCAGACGGGGTCCGGATCGATCTGGGTCTGCAAAATTGGCATGGGGATTGGGATGCCACATTTTTTGTCCGAGGGAGGTTGGCACAGTGATTCAGGATGAGCGGGGGATCGCCCTCCCTTTTGTGCTGGCGGTGACGGTCCTGGCCTTTTTGCTGACGACGGCAGCCTTGACCAGCTACACATACTCATTCAAAGGGATCCAGATGGAAATGAAGCGAGTTCGGGCCCAATACGCGGCGGAGAGCGGCATTGCCCGTATGCAACAGAAGGTGTGTGACGATCCTGCTTGGAACCAATCCCTGTCCACCCCGATGAACGGCATGAAAACCGAAACCCGCATCGAAGGAACAGGGGGAAACCGGGTGCGAATTCACTCTGTCGCTAAGGGTAAAAAAGTCCGGCAGACAATCCGAGTGGAGGTGGAGCCAAAAACATGTGAAGTGCTTCGGTGGGGGCCTTAGGGTGGGGAGAATCCGTCTGTATGACAGGCGGCTTTTCTCATACCCAAATTCTTTGTGACATCAGAGAAAAATAGCACTATGGTTTTTGGAATGCCAAACATAAAAATGACTTTATCAAAGCCAAACAACTTATCGAACAATACCAAATGGAGCTGGAGAGTAATTCAATACCGACATTATCCACATCCACTAATCTTACTGCTGCAGGGCAGATCCGGGAACTTGTGAAATTACGTGACGACGGAATAATAACTCCCGCTGAGTTTGAAGCATCTAAGCAGAAGCTTCTGGGATTCTAAAAAAAGCGGCCGGATTGGGCACCACTTCTGATCACTCCTTGGCACACAATCATCATCCACCGTATCCTCCGCGGGGCGTGATATAATGGCGAAAACCTGGGAGCGGAGGAGAGGGAAAAGATGGATAAGCACATCATTGTGATTGGATTTATGGGCACAGGAAAAAGTACCGTCGGAGAAATTCTGGCAGAAAAGTTGGCATGCTCCTGGCTGGATACGGATACGGAAGTGGAGCGAATTTCCGAAAAAAAGATTTCCCACCTCTTCGATGAAGGAGGAGAGGCCCATTTTCGCCTGTGGGAGAAAAAGGTGTTGAAGCAAGTGTTGGAGCAAGCACCGGGGGTGATCACCACCGGTGGCGGGATAGTTCTCGATCCTGAAAATGTGTCCTGGATTCGTTCCCATGGATGGGTGGTGGCCCTAGATGCTTCAGAAGAAGAACTGGTGCGACGGCTGGCTACAGATCAATCCCGTCCGCTGTTGCGAGGAGGCGCCCAACAATGGGTGCGGGATCTGAAGCGGGAACGGCAGGGGGTGTACGATTTTGCAGATTTATTTCTGGATACTACAGAGAGCTCTCCAGAAGAGATAGTGGTAAAAATTATCCAACGATGGAAAGAGATCGCTGGAGGCTCCGGGATTTAAACCTTTCTTCCCTGGTTAAACTGGAACCAGGGAGGTGCAGACCGTGTCGACAAATGATTATTTGAAATTCCTGGTTCAAGAGATGGTTAAATACATGGATACGCCCAGGGAAGAGCGTCGTCAAGCCCGCACCCTCCGTCGGGAACAGCGGATGCACTGGACATACCGCTTCTTTGGTATGATCCCTTTTGGTATGAAAATGTTTGTGGGCCAACAGAAAAAGCGTTTCAAGGGCGGATCGCAGTGAAACAGGAGCATAAATCTTACCAATGGGTCCACCTGGATGACCGCTCCAATGTGATCGAGGATATCACCGAAGCCGAGGAGAACCTGAATCGGCTCCTTTAGGATCGGGTAGCATTAATCGCTTATGTGAAGAATGGAGAAGAATAACTGTCACTGCAAAGTTCAGAGTGTGAGCGTCCAACCTGGATTACAACTGGTTTACCAAGGTGAAATCCCTCCTTAAAAAATGCCATTCGGGAGTCAAAGGTGTATTTGGCTCCTTTTTTGCATTTCCGAAATGATATATAATATACGGAGTCTTAGTTTTTATGTATTCAAAGGGGCGATATAGATGTTTCATCGCACGCAAACCCGACCGGTGAAAGTCGGGGATATCCAGATCGGCGGTAACGATCGGGTGGTCATCCAGAGCATGACCACTACAAAAACACATGATGTCAAAGCCACGGTGGATGAAATCGACCGTTTGGAAGAAGCCGGGTGCCAGATCGTACGGGTTGCCTGTCCGGACATGCGTGCAGCGGAAGCGATTCCGGAGATTAAAAAACAGGTGAATGTCCCTCTGGTAGCCGATATTCACTTTGACTACCGTCTCGCTTTGAAGGCGATTGAGGGCGGGATCGACAAGATCCGGATCAATCCCGGTAACATCGGGCGACGGGAAAAAGTAGAGGCAGTGGTGAAAGCGGCCAAGGAACGGGGAATTCCGATTCGGATCGGAGTGAATGCGGGTTCCCTGGAAAAACGGATTTTGGAGAAATATGGCTATCCCACCGCCGAGGGCATGGTGGAAAGTGCCTTGTACCATATCGGCATCTTGGAGGACCTCGATTTTCATGATATCGTCGTCTCTCTGAAAGCTTCGGATGTTTCATTGGCCATCGAAGCCTACACTAAAGCAGCGGAACAAATCAAATACCCCCTCCACTTGGGGATTACCGAGTCTGGCACGCTCTTCTCCGGAACCATCAAAAGCTCCGCTGGGATGGGCGCCATTCTGTCCAAGGGAATCGGGAATACCATGCGGATCAGCCTGAGTGCGGACCCTGTGGAGGAAATCAAGGTGGCTCGCGAGCTACTGAAAGACTTTGGCCTAGCGGATAATGCTGCCACTCTGATTTCCTGTCCCACTTGTGGACGGATCGAGATTGATCTGATCAAAATCGCCAATGAAGTTGAGGAGTATATTTCCAAGATCAAGGCGCCGATCAAAGTATCTGTTCTGGGGTGTGCCGTCAACGGACCCGGGGAAGCCAAAGAGGCGGACATCGGGATTGCCGGGGGACGGGGAGAAGGACTTCTGTTCCGTCATGGGAAGACCATCCGTAAAGTACCAGAAGATCAGATGGTGGAAGAATTGAAAAAGGAAATTGACAAACTGGCCGAGGAGCATCGTCAGAAACAAGAGAAGGAAAAACAACAGGCCTAATGTATCATCTGTAAACCGGCTCCGGAAGGGGGCCGGTTTCTTTCATTCATAAATAGCAACCTTTTGCGGCAAAATGAGGATACCATATGAATCCGTGACAGGATCAGAAGGAGGGGTGCAGAATGAGTGGTTTTTCGCGATTCGCTTTGATCTTGGTTATTGTCGGAGCTTTAGACTGGCTGTTAGTCGGTCTGTTTCAGTGGGACCTGGTATCAGCCCTCTTTGGAGGCGATGCTACCCGCGAATCCTCCGGATTTAGCCGGGTCATCTATTCCTTGG
>CAUGKZ010000179.1 GCA_959600065.1 uncultured Kroppenstedtia sp.
GTGACTATATCCATACCGAATTGGAATCCCGGCTGAAATCCGCCCTTGCAGAAGCGGGAACTGGCAGGGAAGGGCTCATGGAGGCCATCGCTCAACATTTTCGCGTGATGGACGAAATGAGTGATGATGTCCTTCTCATTTACCAGGAGACCAAATCATTGCCGGGAGAGGCCATGTCCTACGTCTTAAAAAAAGAGGAAGAGATCACGTCCTTGTTTGAAGAGGTTTTGCAAAAGGGCATCCGGGACAAAACCTTGACTTTGGATTCCTCGGTGGTGAAGCTGATGGCCCACAACATCATGGTTTTGGGCGAAATGTGGACATTTCGCAGATGGTCCTTAAAGAAGCTTTACACCTTGGAAGAGTACACCCGCCACCAGACGGCCCTGTTGCTTAACCAATGTATCAATCCAAATACGGGGGGGAAGTGACATGTCAACAGAGGTGTATAAATCACGAAATCCCATCCGGTTTGTGACGGCGGCCAGTCTTTTTGACGGCCACGATGCTGCGATCAATTTGTACCGCCGACTATTGCAGGCGAGCGGTGTGGAAGTGATTCATCTGGGGCACGACCGGTCTGTCGACCTGATCGTCGATGCCGCCATCCAGGAAGATGTTCAGGGGATTGCTGTCTCCTCCTATCAGGGTGGGCACATGGAATTCTTTAAATATATGATCGATCGACTCCAGGAAAAAGGATCCGGTCACATCCGAGTGTTCGCTGGAGGAGGCGGGGTGATCGTCCCTCGGGAAATCCAGGAATTGGAGGCCTACGGGGTTGCGAAAGTGTTTTCTCCGGAAGACGGGCGGAACATGGGATTGCAGGGGATCATCAATCATATGTTGGAAGCCTGTGATTTTCCCACAGTGGAAGAAGCATCCTGGGAGCAGGAGGCGGCGAGACAGGGGGATGACCGGGCGGTTGCACGCCTGATCACTCTAGCGGAGCGGGCAGTGGAGCAATCCGCTGGAAATACCTCAGTCCAGCAAACATCCACTCCAGAAAAAGGAGAGGCTCTGGGACCGCAAGTGCCCGTGATCGGGCTCACCGGTACCGGAGGTGCGGGTAAGAGTTCTTTGACCGATGAGCTGGTGCGGCGGTTTCTGGCGGATTTTCCTGAGCAAAAGGTAGCCGTTCTCTCCATCGACCCCTCCAAGCAGAAAACCGGCGGAGGGCTGTTGGGAGACCGGATCCGCATGAATTCCGTGCACCATCCTCGGGTATATATGCGGAGTCTGGCCACCCGGAAAAATCGATCGGAACTCTCCGGGGCGACACAAGAAGCGCTAGCTGTTTTGAAGGGATCCGGTTTTGGCCTCATTATCCTGGAGACCAGCGGGATCGGTCAGGGAGATGCTGATGTGATCGAGGTTAGTGACCTGTCTGTCTATGTGATGACCTCCGAGTTCGGGGCGCCTTCTCAATTGGAGAAGATCGAGATGTTAGATTATGCGGATCTGGTCGTGATCAACAAATTTGATCGCAAAGGCTCCAAAGACGCTCTGCGGGACGTAAAAAAACAGTATCGGCGCAACCATGAACTCTTTGATGTTCCGGATGAGGAGATCCCCGTCTATGGAACCATGGCGAGCCGGTTTAACGATCCTGGCATCAACCGGTTTTACCGGAAACTGATGGATCGGTTGCGGGAGAAGCTGTCGTTGGATTGGGAGTCCAGGGGGGAGACGGACGTAGACCAGCAGGGAGAGGGTCACATCATCCCACCAGAGCGAAGTCATTACCTGAGGGATATCTCCAATACCGTGCGAAAATACCGACAGCACGTAGAAGAGCAGAGTCGGCTGGCGCGGAAGGTTCATCAGTTGGAAGGAACCTTGGAAACTCTGACAGAGTACCAAGAGGCGGATGAGGCCGTTGTGGAGAAATTGCACCGGGTTCAGGGAGAAGTGGAAGCCCGCATAGATCCTGACACGAAGCGTTTCCTCGCAGAATGGCCTAAACTGAAGGAATCCTATCGTCAGGATGAATATATCGTGACCATCCGGGATCGGGAGATCCGTACCCCCCTGTTCACGGAAACCCTGTCTGGAACCCCGATTCCCAAAGTATCCCTGCCCAAGTATGAGGACAGGGGAGAGCTGGTGCGGTGGGGGATGCTGGAGAACGTACCAGGTCGATTCCCCTTCACCGCAGGAGTGTTCCCCTTCAAACGGGCGGATGAAGATCCCAAGCGGATGTTTGCCGGTGAAGGGACCCCGGAACGGACCAATCGCCGTTTCCATTACCTTTCCAAAGGGGAACCAGCCAAGCGGCTGTCCACTGCCTTTGATTCGGTGACCCTCTATGGACGGGACCCTGATGAACGGCCGGATATCTACGGAAAGATCGGCGAGAGCGGGGTGAGCGTCTGCACTCTGGAGGATATGAAAAAGCTGTATGCCGGTTTTGATCTATGTGCTCCCAACACCAGTGTCTCTATGACGATCAACGGCCCGGCTCCGATCTTGCTCGCCATGTTTCTCAATACGGCTATCGATCAGCAGATCGATAAGTTCCGGGAAGAGAAGGGGAGAGAACCCCAACCGGGAGAACAGGCAGCGATCCAGGCCCAGGCCTTATCCTCGGTTCGAGGGACGGTACAGGCGGATATTTTGAAAGAAGACCAGGGACAAAACACCTGTATCTTCTCCACTGAGTTTGCGCTGAAGATGATGGGGGACATCCAGGAATACTTTATTGCCCACCAGGTGCGCAACTACTATTCGGTCAGCATCAGCGGTTACCATATCGCCGAGGCAGGGGCAAATCCGATCTCCCAGCTGGCTTTCACACTGGCCAATGCCTTTACTTATGTAGAGTATTATCTCTCTCGGGGCATGGACATCGATCGGTTTGCTCCCAACCTCTCTTTCTTTTTCAGCAATGGACTGGATGCGGAGTACTCTGTGATCGGCCGGGTAGCCCGTCGCATCTGGGCGGTTGCGATGAAAAAGCTTTACGGAGCCAGTGAACGGAGCCAAAAGTTAAAATATCACATTCAAACCTCGGGTCGCAGTCTGCACGCCCAAGAAATCGATTTCAACGATATCCGGACCACACTGCAAGCGTTGATGGCGATCTATGACCAGTGCAATTCCCTCCACACCAACGCTTATGATGAAGCCATCACGACACCGACGGAGGAATCGGTGCGACGGGCGATGGCGATTCAGATGATCATCACCAAGGAGTTGGGTCTCGCCAAGAATGAAAACCCCCTGCAAGGTTCCTTCATCATCGAAGAGTTGACAGACTTGGTGGAGGAGGCGGTATTGGCGGAATTTGACCGCATTAGCGATCGGGGAGGTGTTCTCGGAGCGATGGAAACCCAGTATCAACGGGGGAAGATCCAGGAGGAGTCCCTCTATTACGAGACTAAGAAACACTCCGGGGAACTGCCAATCATCGGGGTGAACACCTTTCTCAAAGAAGGGGGAGAGAGCGAACCGGAAGTGGAGCTGACCCGGGCCGCTCCTGAAGAAAAACAGGCCCAGATCCAAAACCTGCGCAAATTTCAAAATACTCATCGGGAAGAGGCAGAGACGGCTCTCCACCGGCTGAGACAGACGGCTCAGGAGAATGGCAATCTGTTTGCGGAACTGATGCATACCGTTCGTCATGCCAGTCTGGGGCAGATCACAGATGCCCTATTTGCAGTCGGCGGTGAATACCGTCGCAATATGTGATATGATAACTGCCAGCCGGCGGGCTGGTTTTTTTACATCCTACGGGGGAGTATAGTTCCATCAGTTGACTTCGTTAAGGTTTTGGTTAAAATAGACATACGGTAAATAGGAATTAACGGATCCCCAGACTTTTCACAGGGAAGGAAGTGTGCGAGGGATGAACTTGGCAGAGTTGAATGAAGAAGGTATCCGGGAGACCGCCATGGTCGACATTGCTTATCATATATTGAATGAAAACGGTGAACCGTTGTTATATCGGGAAATTATGAAGGAGATTGGCCGGATGAAGGGGTTTTCGGAAGAGGAGTCCCAACGGTTGATCGCCCAGCTGTATACGGAAATCAATATTGACGGCCGGTTTATCTGTGTTGGGAAAAGCCTGTGGGGATTGAAACGCTGGTATCCCTTGGATCAAACTACTGACTCCGCCGTCGCTCAGAATGTGAAAGAGGATCTCGACGAAGTGGAAGAGGATCTGTTTGAAGAGGAGGACTCCGAGGGGGAGGAGGATTTGGACGGGGACTTTGATGAAGATGAAGAGAAGACCTCGTAAGAGAAAACAGAGGGATCTTGACAAAGTAGGATCCCGGCAGTAAAGTAGCTAATGGGCTAAATTTTGTTTTTTACCAATGAATCGTGGCGGCCGTTGCCACTGAATAAACCTTTTGTGTGTAAGGTGCCCCCTAACCATAGGGAGGCGCTTTTTTTAATGTTTGGAAGTTATACTGGGAACGATAACCGGGGGAGGGCAGATCGATGACGAAATTTATTTTTGTAACCGGCGGTGTGGTATCATCCCTGGGAAAAGGAATTACCGCTGCCTCACTGGGACGGTTGTTAAAAAACCGCGGATTGACTGTGACGATTCAAAAGTTTGATCCATACATCAATGTGGACCCGGGAACCATGAGCCCGTATCAACATGGAGAGGTCTTCGTCACCGACGATGGAGCGGAAACGGACCTCGATTTGGGCCACTATGAACGATTCATCGACATCAATCTGTCCAAAAATAGCAATGTGACCACCGGAAAAATCTACTCTGCCGTGATTAATAAAGAAAGGCGCGGGGATTATCTCGGGGGGACGGTGCAGGTGATCCCTCATATCACCAATGAGATTAAGGACCGGGTATTCCGGGCGGCCCGGGAAACCCATCCTGATGTGGTCATCACAGAGATCGGCGGGACCGTGGGGGATATTGAGAGTCTCCCTTTTTTGGAGGCGATTCGCCAGATCAAAAGTGAG
>CAUGKZ010000180.1 GCA_959600065.1 uncultured Kroppenstedtia sp.
CTAAGGCGTGTGCAGTCTTTTTGTTTCATGTAAAGAAAAAAAGAGGCCTGTGTGGCTGACAACGCAAGAGTGTTGCGTCAGACCCACAGGACACAAGTCGAGCCGATCTCCCCCGGAATGTAAAACTCAACCCCGGCCGGCCGCGTCTAAGAGATGGAATCACAACGATATAGGTTTTTTTGGAATGAGATCGGTGACGGTCACACAGGCGTGGCTCCCAGTAAGAGGTGGATCAGACCTCCTTCCCGGGATCGCTGGAATTGAGATAAGAGAAAACTTCCGCTAGTTGATGGTCTGCTGCTTTCACCACATGGTCTGGGATAGGAGAATGGCCTGATTTTACCGAGGGATACCCTCTACATCGATCAATGACAGGCTTCCCTAGGCGAAGTCGAGAAATATCTGGATCTGGAGAAGGATAGGTGGGAATCCGGAGGCGAAATTTCTGTCCGGAAAGTGGATCGCGAAGGTGAAGATCATAGACAGGGGGTTGTCCGCTACGCCGGACAAATCCCCCGGAGCGCAGCGTGCGATCAATTTGATCGCGAGTGTACACCAATCCCATGATTCGTTTCATCCTTTGGCCCAAAGTGAAACCTCCTCACAAGATGGTTTGCGTTCCTATCCTTCATTGCGCAAGCAAAGGGTGTTTCTGAAAAAGGGATACTTCCATGTTATGAACGAAGGGTGGCACGGTATGAATCATTCCGGGTTTTCCTCGCTTTTCTGGAGAGTGTGGTATGCTTTGAAAGGAAGGGAAAGGAGTGGAGCCCATTGAGTCGTTTGGATCTGCATGTACATACCACAGCATCCGATGGAATGTTTTCACCGGTTGAAGTGGTCAAAAGGGCGAAAGCGAAGGGACTCCTGGGAATTGCCATCACAGATCATGATACGGTGGCCGGTGTCGAAGAAGCCCGACAGTGCGGGGAAGAATCGGGGCTGGTTGTAATTCCGGGAGTCGAGATCAGTACGGTCGCCAACGGACAGGATATCCATGTACTCGGATATTTTGTGGATCTTACTGATGAATCGTTTCAGGAGAGGCTACAGGAACAACGGGAAGCGAGGAAAAGACGGAACCACCAGCTTCTGGACAGACTGACGAACCTGGGAATCCAAATTACCATGGAGGAAGTGGAGGCCCGAAAACCGGACAAAGTAAATATCGGTCGCCCGCATATTGCGGAAGTGCTGGTGGAAAAAGGCGTTGTTCAGAACATGAATGAAGCTTTTGCAAAGTATCTGGGCAAAGACGGGGCGGCATATGTCACCACCCCTCGGATCTCTCCGGAGGAAGCGCTAATCTTAATCCGCCAGGCCGGTGGAGTCCCTGTTTTGGCCCATCCTGGCTTATACGACGATGATGAATTAGTGTGGAAACTCGCCCAAAATGATCTCGCAGGGATCGAAGTGAACCATCCAGACCATGATGAGAAGATGAGAATCAGGTATAGGGAAATGGTCCGTCAGTGTGGGCTCTTGGCGACTGCCGGGTCGGATTTTCACGGGGAACGCCAGGGTTCCATGTATCATGCTGACTTGGGAACCTGCACCACCGATCGGGAAACGGTCAATGCTTTGGAAAAGGCCGCCAGGTCCGCAAGAACATAAGGGAAGCCGATCCTAGGAAAGGATCGGCTTCTCCATTTTTCGATGTTGAATCCCCGCATCCATAAAGGGTTCCCCCGTCACTTGGTAGCCCAATTTACAGTAAAAAGGAAGAGCTTGGATTTGGGCGTGAAGCTGGATCAGGGTCACCCCGTGATTGGCGGCGAATTCCTCTATGGCTTGCATCAGAGCACGACCCATTCCGGTCTTTCGCTGCGAGGGCAGAACCGCCACCCGCTCCACCTTTCCGATGCTATCGGCAAGAAAGCGCAAGCGAGCGGCACCTGCAGGTTTTCCGGCAGATCGAGCCAGAAAATGAGTCGCTGTCTCCTCCCAATCGTCAATTTCCAAGGAAAGGGGGACCTTTTGTTCTTCCACAAACACTTGGAATCGAATGGACATGACTTGGTCCAGTTCGTTTTGGTTTGTAACCGTTTTAATTTCGAAGCTCATGAAAAACCTCCGGATAACTGTTCGGATTATCCTTGGAGCAGGAAAGATTGATAGAGCGTCCAGGAGCCGTTTTCCAGCTGATACATTAAGTGAAAACGATCGATCCAGCTGTTCATGTCCACAGATAACATCCGCAGGCTACCATAAACATCCAGTAGTTCGTCTTGGGGAAGTTTCTGACCGATGGTGATGTGAGGGATGAATTTATATCCGCTTTCGTGATGAAGTTGGCCGCGATTGATTTTTTCATGAAGGCGGTTGATTTCATCCGCATTTTCCACAGCCATGTACACGACGTTGTTCGTGGGGTGGAAACTGCCGATTTTATGAAAATGAATATTGAAGGGGGCTGTCTCCTGTGCTACTTGCTCTAGGTGCTCCACGGCTTGGGGGAGCATCTTTTCATCCAAATGAAAGGATTCCTTAAGGGTGATATGGGGCGGTATCAATGTGTAGTTGGGGTCGTACCGTTTACGGTAGGAGTTTGCGAAGTCCTGTATCACTTTTCCCGGAAAAGTGGCGATCCCGAATTTCATCGCATTACCTCCTTTGTTGGGAATAAGAGTAGTCGGAACCGATTCGCCAAGTGCAATCCTTGGGCAGTGGAAAGGGTTACCTTTCATTATACCCTCTAGTGAACAACCGATAAAGTCAAAAGATAAGAACCTGCAAGAAGAATTGTGATAAGATGGAAAGGTGGCTTTTACGTGGAAGAGGAGGAACCGATGATGAATAGGCGTGTTCACAGTAAAGTGGTGAAGGATTCTGCACTGGAACGCTTGCAGGACCGTGGGGTCACCTTGGAAGGGATCGCCGAGATTGTTTATCAAATGCAATCCCCCTATTCCGATCACCTCACCATGGACAGCTGTGTGGAAAGTGTAACTGCTGTTTTGGATAAACGGGAGATTCAGCATGCCATTTTGGTCGGAGTGGAGCTGGATCAGTTAGCAGAGAAAAATCAGTTGTCCGAACCCCTCCTGTCCATCGTGAGAGAGGATGAAGGATTGTTCGGCTGTGACGAGACACTGGCTCTTGGATCGGTGTTTGGATACGGGAGCATTGCTGTCACCACTTTTGGGTATTTGGATAAACACAAAATCGGGGTTATAAAAAACTTGGATACTCAAAACGACGGTCTCGTTCATACCTTTTTGGATGATCTGGTAGCGAGCATCGCTGCATCGGCTTCCAGTCGTCTAGCTCACCGGATCCGGGATGAAGAGGAGGCGGCAGAAGCCGGAGAAGCCGATGTACCCAATCAACATGCTGGCTGAGATAACTTTCTTCTGTGTCTGAATTCGGGAGGGGATGGTTTTTGGACAAAAAAAAGGGGCTGTGGGAACAGCCCCCATTCAGAGGAGGGAACATCTGTCCAAAGCAGGTCAGATGGTTGAACTGACAATCCAATGGGATTGTCAATTTATTTTATGACCGGAAGGAACCGAAGGAATCGGCTGGTAGCAAAAATGTACGATTGCCCTCCAAGCATGAATCCCTCGGTTTTCAGACAAACTATCCCCTGATGCAATTTCCCATGCGGAGACTGAAATAAGGGGGATTGACCACATGACATGCTGGATTTATTGGGCCAAATTGTATGAAACACGCTTTCAGGCCCGTTGTCTGGCTACACGGATGCAGGAAGACTGGTGGATCTATGGATATGACAGTCCAGCTGAAGTGGAAGTCTTTCAATCTAAGAAGGGGCGTTATGGAGTTCGATACATTTGGAGACGTTCCTGAAAAAACTTTGGATAACCCCTTGCCATGACTTCTATAATATAGTATAGTATTATTTGTCGCCGCGGGGTGGAGCAGTCGGTAGCTCGTCGGGCTCATAACCCGAAGGTCGCAGGTTCAAGTCCTGCCCCCGCAACCATTATGGAGCTGTGGTGAAGTTGGAGTTCACGCCGGCCTGTCACGCCGGAGGTCGCGGGTTCGAGTCCCGTCAGCTCCGCCATCTTATTTTTTTTAGGGCCTATAGCTCAGCTGGTAGAGCAGTCGGCTCATAACCGATCGGTCACAGGTTCGAGTCCTGTTGGGCCCACCAGAGCCATGACTTCTTCGGGCAGTTAGCTCAGGGGGAGAGCGCTACCTTGACACGGTAGAGGTCACTGGTTCGATCCCAGTACTGCCCACCACTGAAACCCTTGAATTCTCAAGGGTTTTTATTTTTTTGTCTTTGTGGGCGTTGACCACAAAGAACTCTTTTGTCAGCTGACTTAAATTGATGTGCTTATCGATCACAATCTGATGGGTATCCAGGTATCCCTCATGGTTTGTTTTGCGGAGGAGTTGATCCATTTCTGGAGGTATTCACCCAGTGTGGATTTGCTAGGTACCACATACTCACCTTTGTTCAGCTCGATCAACTCCGTACAGGCTTCCTCGGCTGCCTTTTTGGTCTTAAATCCTCCCTTTGTCTTTTGCTTCCGCTTCCCCTGGGCATCCTTTCCGATATCCAGTGTAAAGGACCACGTCTTCCTTTGAGTAACCTTTCATTGTACCTCCCCGACTTTCCGTTTCAATTTCCTGACTTCATCGATCAGGGGGTGAATATTTCCTCAGATTTCCGCCACATCTTCCTTTGCGGCCATTTCCTTTCAGATGGAGTGAGCCTCTTCTCGTACAGCCTTTATTTCTGCGCCATGTTCGTCCAATCGCCTCAGAATTGCCTGCAGTAGGCCTTTGATTTCCTCGCTCATTCGGGTTCCTCCTTCTCAATTATCGCTTGTACTAGTCCATTGATTCCTTCCAACAAACCGTTGGTCATCTTCGTTGATTAACCAGAAAATGGGTGGCGGAAGGGAGTCGTGTGCTGCCAAAGCGACC
>CAUGKZ010000181.1 GCA_959600065.1 uncultured Kroppenstedtia sp.
AATTTCGCATTTACTGGCAGATCATGTTGCCTTTGGCTAAACCGGCTGTATTGGCTGTAGGTTTGTTTCAGTTTATGGCCAGTTGGACAGATTTCATCGGTCCCCTCCTATATCTGACAGAGCCGGGATCTTATACGCTTTCCTTGGGATTGCAGCAATTTCATAATCTCAGGGGGCCTGAGTGGGGACTGATGATGGCCGTCGCCACGATGATGACCTTACCAGTTGTGATCTTGTTTTTCTTCTTGCAAAAGACCTTTATCCGAGGAATCACGTTTACTGGCATCAAAGGGTAAAAATCAGACCAAGAAATGGGGAGAAACCGTATGATCTCTGTAGCATTGTTGAGTAAATGGCATGTTCATGCTCCTGACTATGCCCGCCAAGCCAACGAGCATTCCCATCTTTCCATCGCTAAGGTGTGGGATGAAGATCCTCAGCGGGGACAGGAGTGGGCGACGGAACTAGGGGTACCTTTTGAAGCTGACTTGAATCAAGTGCTGGAGGATCCAGCCATCGATGGAGTAATTGTCGATACGGCAACCCATTTGCACAAGGAGGTCATCATCGCAGCCGCCCGCAAGGGAAAACACATATTCACCGAAAAGGTGCTGGCTTTCACGGTGGCAGACTGCCAAGAAATATATGCGGCAGTGGAGGAAGCTCAGGTGCAAATGATGGTTTCCTTGCCACGATTGACGGAGACCGCCTATCTATATGCCCAGCAGGCTTTGGACCAAGGTTTACTCGGGCGCTTGACGACTATTCGTTGCCGGCTGGCACACAACGGGGCTGTGCCCTCAGGTCCAGAGGGGCAGGGATGGCTTCCGCAACGCTTTTTTGATCCGGTGGCGTGCGGTGGAGGAGCGCTGATCGATCTGGGTGCTCACCCGATCTATCTGACCAATCGCCTGGCCGGTCCAGCCACCGCTGTACAGGCCCGCCTCTCCTCTTTTCTGGGAGGAGAAGTAGATGATAACGCGACGGTGATTGTCGAGTATGCATCTGGTGCATTGGGTGTAATCGAAGCCGGGTTTGTCTCTGGTGGCAGTCCCTTTCTGTTGGAATGCCATGGGACGGAAGGCTCAGTGATCGTCACCGATTCCACGATCCGTGTCAACAGCAACCATAGTTCCCAACAGGGTTGGCACCAGCCGGAGCAGCTACCCACCCCCTTGTCGTCGCCGATGGAGCAGTGGGTGGATCGGATCCGAGATGGTAAGGAACCTACTATTACAAAAGAAGATGTGATTGGACTGACGGCAATCAATGAGGCAGCCCGGTTAAGCCATCAAGAAGAGCGTAGAGTGAAGATGGAATCCCAGAGCTGTTGATTAACGAGAAAATAGGTGGCGGAAGGGAATCGTGTGTTGCCAAAGCGGCCTTTGACATTCTACCCAGTGGAGAGTATAGAGAGGGCGCTTAGTGTTGCTTCCGTCAGGATTAGCCCCTGCCCGGAGGATTCAGAGCGGACAGTCTTCGCTTCCTTGCAGGATGGCATGGGAGTGTGGTAGAACCACGATCTTCCTATACAAAATATGGCTAATCAACACGCTTGATGGAATCCTATTAAACCGATAACAGCGAGAGGCGGGAATTATGATGACCAACACATTACGAGTCGGAATCATCGGTGCAGGCGGGATCGCCAAGGGGGTTCACCTACCTGCCTATCAAAAGTGCGGAGACCAGGTAAGTGTCGTGGCTGTAGCAGACGTGGCCAAGGAAAAGGCCGAACAATTGGCGGAAGAGTATGAGGTGCCTCATGTCTTTGCCAGCTATGAACAGATGTTTTCCGAGGTGGAACTAGACGCAGTCAGCGTATGTGTCCCCAATAAATTTCATGCTCCTGCAGTGATTGCTGCCCTGAAACAGGGGTGTCATGTCTTGTGTGAAAAGCCGCCGGCGATGACACCGGAAGAAGCGGAAGAGATGGCTCAGGTTGCCAAACAGGCTGGCAAGATTCTAACCTATGGTTTCCATTATCGACATTCGCCAGAGGTGGAAGTGTTGAAACGGTTTATCGATGCCGGCGAATTAGGGGAACTTTATGCCGCTCGAGTGCATGCCATCCGCCGACGGGGAATTCCCGGTTGGGGTGTTTTTACCAACAAGGAATTGCAGGGTGGCGGTCCCTTGATCGATATTGGGGTACATATGCTGGATACAGCCCTGTACCTGATGGGCTATCCGCAACCGGAACTCGTGCTGGGCAGTACTTATCAGAAGCTAGGCAACCGTGAAGGCGTGGGATTGATGGGGGCATGGGATTGGAAGAACTATTCTATCGAAGATATGGCCATCGGCATGATCAAATTTAAAAACGGAGCCACATTAACGTTGGAGACCGCCTTTGCGGCCAATGTGGAAAAGAATGATGTGATGCAAGTCTCCCTCATGGGCGACCAAGGAGGAGCCGATGTGTTTCCGCTGCAGATTTATCAAGAAAAGCACGGTGCTCTGTTGGATCTCATCCCCGCCTATCTCCCCTCTGGAGACTATCATGATTTGGAGATTAAGCGTTTTGTGGAAGCCTGCTTAACAGGGACTGACACGCTGTGTACCCCAGAGCAAGGGGTGATCGTGCAAAGGATCATCCATGCGTTGTACGAGTCGGCTGCAACCGGGGAAGCGGTGAAACCAAAATCTTGAGTTTGGTAGATGAATGATTTACAGAGAAAACAGACTCCTGCCGGATTCGGCGTGAGTCTGTTTTTTCAAGCTTCGGATTTCTGGGAACTTAGCCTCTTTACTGTTTGTGAATTCCTTTGTATATTTGAATAAGTCTTTTTGCTATGATGAGGGTACAGCTGAGTACAGAACTGTGGATGAACTGAAAAACGAGGTGATTGAAACCTTTAAAATAGATCGGGTGATCGAGGGATCAGGGAGGAGCCATCAGAAGTTTGTGATTGACTTCGTTTGCAGACGGTGGAGATGAGGGAAGCAGCCCTAGTGCCCCTTCAGGCAATTTTGATCTTGTTTTTCAGCAAAGCGGGGGCGGGATGGTGGGGCGGCTCCGATCTCTTGCAAAGAGCGCAAAGGCGAATCAAATCCCCACCATCCTTGCCCATCTGTGATTTTCCACACAATGTTCGCTGAGGGGGCACTAGGCACGACTGGTGTCCAGTGGGTATGGCCACTTTTTCACAAGCTTCAATCGGAGTGGGCTTCAAAGGCATAGTTTGAAGTCTACATTCTGCATGGTTGTGACGAGGATCCAAAGCAGGGCGACGGCCTGCATGTTTTTCAAGGGGCTGTGGCTTTTTTCTTGGTTCAGAAAAATTTTTGGCCAGGGGATCCTTTGAAAAACAAACTGGCTACCGGAGACGGTATAACGAATCGACCTCCGGCAACGGATGGGTCTGATTGCCCCGAGTACTGTGGAACGGGATTGTTTGACTTTCACCACTAAATCGTTATGCTATGTATAACAGATCCGTAATCGAAGGGGACGGAAGAAGGAGGATTCCATTTTGGATATACGAGAAACTGACTTACCAGGAATCGGCCGCAAATTTCAATTGGAGACTCGCTCCGGCGAGAAGGCCGTGGTCATCCTCCATGACGACGGAAGAAGGGAAGTCTATCAATTTGAACCGGATGATCCAGATGAGAGCAAATGCATCGTCACACTGGACGATGAGGAATCTCGGCAACTGGCTGGAATCATCGGTGGAATGAGTTATCGCCCCAAAGCCTTGGAAAACATCGAAATGGCTTTGGAGGATTTGATCATCGAATGGTATAAGATTCCTCCCCATGCGAAATGTAACGGAATAACCATCGGAGAGCTGAAAGTACGTCAAAGAACGGGAACGACAATTATCGCCGTGATCGAAAAAAATCAGCGTAAAATTATCAATCCCGGGCCCGATCATGTTCTAGTTTCAGATGCCACCATGATCATTGCTGGCAGCAGAAAACAGATCAACCATCTCAAACAGATTCTATCCGGTCAGGAATAGTTTGAAGACCCAAGAGGGCATCGCTTCAGCGATGCCCTCTTGCTTTTCTCATATGAAGAATCATTCTCGTGTTCGGACCCAGCTGGTAGCTTTTTGAAAAAGCCCGTAAATCCTTTTCGATTCCTTTGTCAAGAGGGGTCCCAGCACAGCCAGAATCAGAACGTAAAGTACGGCAAAGGACTGTAACACGGGCTGCAGGTCGCCCTCTTTTCCGATATTCGCCATAATGATCGAAAATTCCCCACGGGAGACCAGGGTAAATCCGATATTCGCCGAGGATTTTGTAGATATGCCGGATGCACGCCCAGCGAAAAACCCGGACACGATATTGCCAATAATGGTCAACAGGACACCGACCACTGCAACTGTGACAGCCCCTCCCAGGGTAGTCGGGTCAATGGACAAGCCGAAGCTAAAGAAAAATATGGCACCGAATAAATCTCGGAAGGGCACGACTAATTGTTCGATTCGTTTGGCATGAACGGATTCCGCCAGTACCAGTCCGATGAGCAAGGCTCCGATGGCTTCTGCCACATGGAGTGATTCGGATAAACCGGAAACCAGGAACAGAGAAGCGATTACAAGTAATAAAAACAATTCAGAGGACCGGATGTCCAGCGCTTTATCCACCCATGGCATCACTTTTCGTCCCACGATAATGAACAGTAGGATAAAGACCAAGGCTGTCAAGCAAGTGAGTAGCACACCTGTCCAGGAAGTCGCTCCACTGAGTACGATCCCGGATAATAAGGAAATGTGAAAAGCGATGAATAAGTCATCGAACATGATCATTCCCATGATAATTTCCGTTTCCGGGTTGGCTGTCCGTTTCAGATCGACGAGCACTTTAGCCACAATGGCTGTGGAAGAACTGGTCATAATCCCGCAAATGACCATGGTTTCTTTAAATGGAAAGCCCATCATCCA
>CAUGKZ010000182.1 GCA_959600065.1 uncultured Kroppenstedtia sp.
GTCGCCGCATAACCGTTCTTTTTTCATTGTCTACTTGACGGGGTCAAGACCAATGGACCCTTTGGTTTTATATCGAACCGATTTAGCCGATCGTCTTGAATTTGCGCATGTTTTCGGTGATAGCCACTTCCGTGGGCAGGCGTTCCATGCTGGAAGCACCAAAGAAACCGACGATCCCTGTGGTGTTTTTCAGAACATAGTCCGCATCCTCAGGGTCAGCGATCGGGCCTCCATGACAGAGGACGAGGATCTCCGGGTTCACTTCTTTGGCCGCGTCATGCATCGCCTGTACTCGCTCCACCGCCTCATCCAGGGTGAGTGCGGTCTTGGCCCCGATGTTGCCGGAAGTGGTCAAGCCGACATGGGGCACCAACACATCTGCTCCCGCTTCGGCCATTTTCCGCGCCTGCTCTTCATCAAATACATAAGGCGCGGTCAACAATCCGAGCTGGTTCGCTTCCCGGATCATCTCCACTTCCTTATCAAAACCCATCCCAGTCTCCTCCAGGTTGGCCCGGAAGTTTCCATCCATCAGACCCACAGTGGGGAAATTTTGCACGCCGGTAAAGCCCATTTCCTTCAATTGTTTCAGGAAGACGGGCATCAGCCGAAAGGGATCGGTGCCGCAGACGCCAGCCAACACCGGTGTATCCTGAACCACCGGCAATACTTCTGCGGCCATCTCCACCACAATCGCATTGGCATCGCCGTAGGGGAGCAGGCCTGCCAGAGAACCTCGTCCCGCCATGCGGTAACGACCCGAGTTGTAGATGATGATCAGATCCGTTCCGCCGGCTTCAGCACACTTGGCCGACAGACCCGTCCCCGCTCCCGCCCCGACGATCGGGCGCCCTTCCTTCACTTCCCCATGTAGACGTTGCAGAGCATCCTCTTTGCTGATCATTAGACTCCCTCCTCTGGTTGTTTGCTCATCCATTCCGAATAGAGTTGATGGAGGCGTTGCACCATGGCATCTGCAAAAGCCGGATCATTGACATCCATGTCCAGCTCATGCACTTCCACCACATCCCGGTTGATCTCGTCCCGCAAAGCATGAAACAAGGCTTCATCCGCCGCAGGATCATAGAAGGGTTCCCCCTCTTTGGCAATGGAGGAAACCCCCTTCAGAGGAATGTACAGGGCGACAGGCCCCTTTGCCTGGTTAAGCTTGCGAGCGAGGCGCCGGCCCAGCTCCCCACACTCTTCCGGTGTCGTCCGCATCAAAGTGACTGTGGGGTTGTGCTCAACCAGTCGCCGTTCCAAAAAGGAAGGCGGAACGGTATCCTTAGGCCCGAAGTTTACCATGTCCAGCGCTCCTAGGGAGACCACCTGAGGGATGCCTTTCTCACCTGCCACTTCCAAACGTTGCGGACCCGCCGACAGGACGCCGCCCACCAAATCATCAGCCAATTCTGTGGTGGTCAGGTCAAACACCCCGGTGATATAGCCGTCTCGGATCAAGGCTTCCATCGACTGGCCTCCCGTCCCCGTGGCATGGAAAACCAACACCTCGTAGCCCAGTTCCTCCAGGCGCTTGCGTCCGGCTTCCACTGCCGGTGTGGTCACCCCAAACATGGATGCCCCAATCAGAGGTTTCTTACCGGACAAGGCAGGGGTTTTCCCTGTCACCATCCCGGCGATCCCCTGGGCTGCATTGCTTAAAATCCGGGATGACACCTGGTTGACTCCTGAGATATCGACGACGGAGTACATCATGGTCACATCCACAGCACCGACATAGGGGCGTGTCTCCCCTGAAGCCATCGTGGATACCATCAACTTCGGCACCCCTACAGGAAGCTCTCGCATCGCTCTTGTAACCAAAGCGGTGCCCCCGGAGCCTCCCAATCCCAGAATGCCCTCCAACCGTCCCTCTTGGTACAGCTTTTTCACAATCGTGGCGGCGCCTTCTGCCATCGTGGTGATCGCGGCCCCACGATCATGGGCATCGATCAGTTCCTGCAATTCTTTACCCGCTGCCTGAGCCACCTCTTCTCGCCGGATATCGGGCTGAATTTGCGGTTCACCAATCACGCCCCCGTCGATCAAAAGAGAATTCACCCTCATCTCTGCAAGGCGATCCTGGATAAACTGATACTCCATTCCCTTGGTGTCCAAGGTCCCCAACAACACGACCGTTGCATTTCGCTTCTTATTCATCTATTCACCTCGCCTATGGATCCATCGGCTTGTCCAGTCAAATCCACCAGGCAGTCCTTGACCTTTTTCCTTTCCTCTGCACATCCAAGCGTCCCCCGGCTACGGATTTATCCCTGTGTTGCTTTTTCTTGTTCCTTTTTCTCTTGATTCGCTTGTTCCTTTAGCTCAAATTTTTTCACCTTGCCCAAACTGTTTTTGGGCAGTTCTTCAAGAAAATGGACTTGAGCGAGTTTGTAAGCCGCCAGTTCCTTATGTACATGGGCCAGAATCATCTGCTCCGTCAAAACCGCATCCTTATCCAACGCCACATAGGCCCAGGGCAACTCCCCCCACAAGTCATCCTTGACACCGACTACGGCCACTTCTCGAACTCCATCCAGTTTGCGGATCACCCGCTCCACTTCTGCCGGATACACGTTCTCACCTGCGTCGACTAAAATGACATCCTTATACCGATCCACTATGTACAAAAAGCCCTCTTCGTCAAACTTCCCTGCATCTCCGGTATAATACCAACCATCCCGCAGTACTTTCTTCGTTTCTTCCTCATTGTTCCAATACCCTTGAAACACATGAAATCCACGACAGACCACTTCCCCGATTTCCCCTGGGAGCAATTCTTTCCCTGTATCCCGGTCGATGATCCGGATTTCCGAGGCCAACGCTTTTCCTATAGAGTTCATTTTATCCAAGCCCATCTCCGAGCTCCAAAATGAGGCCACTCCGGTAAATTCACTGGCTCCATACATATTGATGATTGTAAAACCAAGTGAATCATATTGGCGAATCAGTTCGACAGGCACATCCGATCCCCCGGTAAGGATCGTCCGGAGTGTCCCCACATCGCGATTGTCCTCCCACAAGGATGGCAACATCAATTTCATCATCATCGGAACGGCCATCAATTGCGTGACGCTTTCTTGTTCCGCAAAATCCCAAATATGTACCGGATGGAACTTCGGCATCAATACCAATGTAAACCCTAAGATCGCAGCGGAAGCAATGGAGACGACTCCGCTGACGTGGAACAGGGGCATCGCGGTCACCATACGATCCTTTTCCCGAAAGGTCATAGCGGGAAATGTGGACACTCCGGAAATAAACAGACTTTGATGAGAACTGAGAACTCCCTTCGGTTTCCCGGTAGTTCCCGAAGTATAGAGGATCACAATCGGATCTTCCCCTAAAACCTCTACATTCGGTTCCGATACCGGGTTCTGGCGAAAGATCTCTCCATACTGGGGATGAGCGTCCTCACCAAAGCTAGTTTGAATCATAACATTTAAAAAATCGAGTTTTTCTAAACCAGAAACCAATGAAGAAAATTCTCCATCATAAAACAGTACCTTCGGTTGACTGTCCTTGACGATCCATTCCACTTCAGATGCATTCAATCGAGAGTTCAGCGGCACCGCGATCGCTCCGATTTTGGCTGCCGCATAAAATACCGTCGGGAAATAATGATCGGTAGCACATAGCAGAGCCACCCGATCCCCTTTACGAACATTTTGAGCCAGGAGGTAATGAGCCAATTGGTTGACTCGCTGATTAAATTCCCGATAAGTAAACCTTTTATCAGGAGTGACAATAGCTTCTAAGTCTGGAGTGAAGCTGGCGCGGTTTTTCAGAATCAATCCCATGGTGACAGTCATTTCTCCACCTCCAAGTATAAATCCCGATGTTCAACCTTAGATAAACTGTTACGAAATAGTGCTATCCGGAGAGATTCGGGTGTGTCTGATCCATCCTTAGCCGGGGGTCGGAACTGTACGACGATCTCCGAACTCTTGCAAAAAACGCATCGCGAGACTGGGAACGAAGAAAATTTGGTTAGACTTGTGCCCTATGGTCTCCGCAGGTCACACATGCTACTCCTTCTCCAGACGCCTATACGATAAAAGGAATAGTCCCTATCGGATAGTTTAGATCACGGAATATTGACTATTCTACTCTATAAATTCTATACTCCAATCATTTAAATAGCAAGAATCACCACCATGAGATCCGAGCTAAAGGCGAACTTTTTTAACCATACCTAGATTTCTTCCGCTTTATCGGCTTCTCTTGAAATGGAGAGGGAGGCGAAATTCCGAGCAGTTTCCAATGCCATGCCAGCCATCCTCCCCCTCTTCCACTTTCCGATGGGGGAGAGACATCACCTGCACCGTTGACCGCTACAACCGCCAGATAATAGATCCTGCGGGGGTCCAAAGCCTCGGGATGGGTATATTGGTTGGTAGTCACCTCCGTTCCGTTGGCCAGATCCGCCTGACCCGGAGCTGTCCCCATGTACACCCGATATTTGTTCACCCTGGAAGCCCGCCAAGTAAAGGTGAAGCGACCCTTCGTCTCCCGGCTCCATACCGGTTTCCCCGGTTGGGAAGGGATTTTCTGATCAGGAATCGATGGCCGGTAGGAGTCCGAAGGCGTAGTCTCTCCATAGGCGTTATAAGCCACCACCCGGATCTGGGACCCCCCCTTCTTCCCTTGGCTACTCCAATGAGTCCTATTTCCGACATCCACGCTTTCGTAACCCTCGCCCTTGGAAATCAGAACTTTATAACCTTCAGCTCCAGGAACCCGGTTCCAAGTCAGATGGATAGCGGATCCGTTATCCGTCCTGATTCCCGTGGGAGGCGCTGGCTTCGGAGAATAGGTTAGTTCCAGACGGGGAGCATATTTCCCATCGCGACCAATGCCAGTGTAAAATTTTCGATAGCTACCGTCGACT
>CAUGKZ010000183.1 GCA_959600065.1 uncultured Kroppenstedtia sp.
TTCTGTTTTGGCCAGTTGATCCGCTTGGGTGTCTGCACCACCCAATCTCGGACCCTTTAAGGCTCACTAAATCACAACTTTAGGGTGTGGGAGGAAATCAGTAGCAAAAAAATATCGCCTTCCCGGAGGCGATGAACTCTGTATGATAGAAGTGGTCGTTTCCCGGGAAGGCAGGGTTAGATCCCATGGGGAAACAGCATCAAAAAAATGATGAAGAACATGGAGACGGTGGTGAGAACTCCGTGGAGGCGAACCTTTCGCGACCATGGTTTGAACTCGGGCGGGGTGGGGGAGTTGAGATATTGTCGGATATGATAGCCAAACATTCCTCCAAAACCGCCGATCGCTGTGAAGATCACCGCCACCCCAATCATCCAGTGGAAAGGATATTCTCCTCGGATGTACAGGTAACCACCGGAAAAGAACTGGACGACGAGAACCCACTGGGTGATGAAGTTCGTCCAATACATTGCATGAAGGACCGACCTTTCTTGTAAAAAAACTTTCTGCAAAAAAAAGGGCAATAAAAGATAAAACCCCATTCCAACCGCCCCTATAACATGAAAAAACAACATCAGCTTGGCCAACAGCGCCTCCCCTTCCTCTCTGGGTGGATCCGATCCTCATTTTATCACGTTCTAAAAAAGAAGCTGTGATTTCTGTCACAATGGGTTCGATTTGGAGTCGGGAGGGCCAACTGGAAGTGGATTGCCTGCCTATTTGTTTGAATAGAGTCAGGGCTGTTGATGAACCATCACGGGCAGGGGGCTCAGACGTGGGGACCCATCTGAGTGATGGATGACTTTGAAGAATTGATTCAGATACCGGAGATGCAACCCAATTTCAAAACCGATATATAATTCGGAATTATTTTAGTAAAATATACAAGCAGTAGCTAAGGGCGGAGGCCACACAACCTCTCGACGGAGAGGGGGTGAGGCCATAGAGCTTCTCAGCCTGATCATTAAGAACGGCCGATGTGGTGGTACAAGCATGGGCTGTGTATGTGGCATATCGGGCACTTAAAAAGAAGTAACCCGCCCCTACAGCAAAGGTACGCGGGTTACTTCTCGCCGTACTGTGGCCGCTGGTCTGCGGCGGCTGCCCGGCGGCAGGGGTGTCACCCTGTCGCCGTTACTATTTCTATCCACAGAATAGCACGGATATGCGCTTTTCGTCCAGTTTGAGGTAGTTCTCCTTCCGGGGAATCCCGCGGGGATTGTTTAGAATCAGGCTTACGATATTGGAGCCTTTTACTCCGGGATCACCTCTTTTTCTATCTCGTGATGTTCCTTTTTACAAGCGATCGTAATGGTCTCCAAATAGAAGATGGAAGGTCGTTTGGTTTCTATTCCAGATTTCTTTCCCAGTTGGATGGCAAGGGTTTTACCCTTGGCTGTCCAGGTGTGCCGCGCCGATCAATCCCGAGTTCCCTTCCAGGGCTGCTGGTTTGATTTCTACCTGGCCTCGCAGTTGGGGATAGAGGTAGGCTTGCACCTTTTGCAGCAAGTCCTCCCAGAACCACTCTTTGGACTGAAGCACACCGCCACCGATGATGAGAAGATCCGGGTCTACCACATGGATGATATTGGCGATCCCGATGGAAAGGCTTTGCAAAAATTCATCCACCACTCGCTTCGCAGAGGGGTTGCCCTCTGCAGCAGAGCGGAAAAGGGCCGCGGTGCTATCCAAGTGGCTCAACTCCCTTTGAATCTCTCGATTCAGGGCGGTCCCGCTAGCCATTACTTCTAGAGCTCCCCGGTTCAGTAGTGGATGTTCGGGGCCGTGGGGATCGATTACCATGTTGCCGATTTCGGCGGCGCAACTGTGTGCCCCCTGGATGATCTTCCCCTCATAGACGAATCCGCCACCAATTCCCGTGCTGACAGTCATATAGAAGACGCTCTGTTTGCCCTGGCCAGCACCGAACAGGGCCTCCCCGAGGGCCGCTGCGTTAGCATCGTTCTCGAGTTGAACTGGCAAGTTCAGGATGGATTGCAAACGATCTTTCAGAGGAATCGCTTCCCAGCCAGGAAGGTTGGGCGGGTGGAGGATCACTCCTTGACGGGCATCCAGCGGGCCGGGGGAGGCGATCCCGATGGACTCAAAGTCCCACTCACTCTGCAGGGATTGTAGTAGCTGGATCATATTTTGGATGATATAGTCAGGACCCAGGTGAGCAAAGGTGGGAGAAGTCAGCATCCTGCCGATAGATCCGTCAGATAGGATGGCTGCGACCCGGAGGTTGGTACCGCCGAGATCCACCGCCGCTTTGGCTTTTTTTCTCGTCTGACCCTCTGGAGGGGTGGCAGGTTCGGTGATAAAAAGTTCGCCGGATCCGGACAGCCTATAGCTTCCCAGGTCATGAGGGAGTAGGAAGCTGTCCCCTGGTTTCAGTGGATAGACTCCTCCGTCTGTGATCAGGTGGAGGGAACCCCGCAGCAGATTTCCCAGGGCATAGGTGCGGTGGGGTGGGATGGCCAAGTCTCCTTGTACTTGAATTCGATGCAAGGAAAATCGGCTGTTTTCTGTCAAGGTTTCCACCCGATTCTCTCCTTCTGCAAAGACCTTTCTTTCTTCTGTGGACCGGATATGGGGAACTTGAATCACATCCAGCCCTTTCTTCAGATGAAGCTCTCTCTTTTTCCCCTGGGAATCTGTCCGGTCATAATCGTATAAACGATAGGTGGCATCAGAACTTTGCTGTACTTCCAGCACCACAGTGCCCTGGCAGATCGCATGGACGGTTCCGCTGGGAATCAAGTAAAAATCTCCTGGCTGAATCGGAATGCGTTGCAATAGATCCGTCCATTGTCCAGCATCGATCATCGATGCCAACTCTTCTCGGGTAGCGGCAGTATGGCCGAGGATCAGCTCTGCATCCTCTTCACAGTCTACAACATACCAGCATTCAGTTTTTCCGTAAGCTTCTTGTTCATATTTGTTGGCATAGGAGTCGTCCGGATGGACTTGTACCGATAAATCATGCGTCGCATCCAGGAGTTTGATCAGGAGGGGGAATTTTTCCTCTGGAGGATGACCGAACAACCCGGGGTGCTCCTGCCACAGTTGTTGTAATGTTTTCCCCTGAAAAACGCCTCTGTTAACTTGACTGACCCCATGGGGATGGGCGGAGATGAGCCAGCTCTCTCCCACATTTCCTTCTGGTAATTCATATCCGTAACCTTGCAGTTTTCTGCCACCCCAAATTCTCTCTTTAAATACGGGATGAAAAAAGATCGGTTCCATCTTCGTCATCTGTACGCACCTCTTTTATAAAGTAAGTGTTGATTTGAGTTTACTAAAAATCCGCATCCTACTGCATAAGGATTTGAAATCCTTTATATCAAGCAGGACATTTTCACTTGATTCAGAAGATTTCATCGTAACCAACCTAGGGAGGTTTGCGAAATGATGAATTCAGGAGGAGTCATCCATCGCTTTCCAAAAGATTTCTGGTGGGGAACTGCCACTTCAGCCACCCAGATCGAAGGAGCGGCAGATGTGGGCGGCAAAGGTGCGAACATATGGGATTATTGGTTTGAGCTGGAGCCCCATCGATTCTTCAACCAAGTGGGCCCAGGAAACGCTTCCCGGTTCTATGAGAACTACGAAGAAGATATTGAACGGATGAAAGAACTGGGACATAACTCCTTTCGCTTTTCCCTCTCCTGGTCGCGGTTGTTCCCCGAGGGTCGAGGGGAAGTGAATAAACAAGGGGTCGATTTTTACAATCGGGTGATCGACAAGCTAATCGCCTGTGGCATCCAACCCTTTGTCAACCTTTATCATTTTGATATGCCCCTCGCTTTGCAACAGCGGGGCGGCTGGGAAAGCCGCGAGGGGGTCGAGGCTTATCGGATGTATGCGAAGGAATGCTTTGCCCGGTTCGGTGACCGTGTGAAATATTGGTTTACACATAATGAGCCGATCGTTCCGGTGGAGGGGGGATATTTGTACGACTTCCACTATCCTAATCTCATGGATTTCCAAAAGGCGGTTCAAGTCGCCTTCCACTCGATCCTGGCCAGCGCCCAAGCGATTCAAGCCTACCATGAAGGGGGATATGGAGGGAAGGTGGGGATCATTCTCAACTTGAGCCCCTCCTATCCCCGTAGCCAACATCCGGCAGATCTGCGCGCCGCCCGCTGGGCGGATCTCTTTTTCAACCGTTCCTTCTTGGATCCCTCCGTAAAGGGGGAATTCCCCGAGGAATTGGTGAACTTGCTGGCGGAGACTAATCATTTGCCAAAGGTGGAAGAGGGGGACTTGGAGACCATTCGCATGAATACTGTGGATCTGCTGGGGGTGAATTATTATCAACCCCGCCGAGTGAAGGCAAAGGAACATCTGCCGCACCCGGAAGCTCCCTTCATGCCGGATCGTTTTTTCGATCCCTATGAGATGCCAGGCAGGCGCATGAATCCCTACCGAGGTTGGGAGATCTATGAAAAGGGAATCTATGATTTGCTGTTGGATCTGAAGGAAAACTACGGAAATATCGAATGCTATATTTCCGAAAACGGAATGGGTGTGGAAGACGAGGAGCGTTTTCGGACAGAGGAAGGGATCCAGGATGATTATCGGATCGACTTCATCCGAGAACATCTGCGGTGGATCCATCGGGCGATGGAGAAAGGGGCTCATGTGAAAGGGTATCACCTGTGGACGTTCATGGATAATTGGTCCTGGACAAACGCTTATAAAAATCGATACGGTTTGGTTGCGGTGGACCTGGAAAATAACTGCAAACGAACCGTCAAAAAAAGCGGCCTCTGGTTTAAAGAAGTGATCGCTCAAAATGGGTTTTAAAGAAGCAAGGGCTCTCAGGTTCATCTCCTGTTTTTTCGCAATCGGAGTCCGGTATATAAAAAAGACCGC
>CAUGKZ010000184.1 GCA_959600065.1 uncultured Kroppenstedtia sp.
CTGGAGTGGAGAGTGGGGGGAGATCCTCCTCCCTGTCCGCAAGGCGCTCCTGCCCGCCTGGATCTTCTACTTTTTGCTGGGTGGTTTGCTCTCCCACTATTGGGACCGCCTCCGGGCACGTGTAAAGGAGGGGAGCTGGTTTCCGCTGCTGGCAGTTCCGGTCCTGATCGGGGGCGTGCTAGAGTATCAGATGATGGGGCTGTACGGCCCCGCCCGCCCGATGAACCTCCTCAACACTCCCATCCTCGTCTTGGCCGGACTGGCTGGCTACCTTCGATGGGCCAAACGGTGGCCGAGGGTAAAAAGGGGGCTAATGACCCTAGGCAATCTCAGTTTTGGGATCTATCTGGTGCATCCGATCTGGATCATGCTACTGATGGAAACCCTATCGTCACAGGTCTGGAATCCGCTATTTCTCCCTTTGCTTTATGTCGGAGTGCTCGCCTTGACCCTGGGACTGATTTACTGCATCCGTCGCCTTCCATTTCATCACTGGCTGCTGACCGTTCCCCGCAAACCATCTCCGGTTCCGAGACAAGCCACTCAGGAGAAATCTGCTTCTGCCTAAAAGCGTTGTGATGATCTGCGTTTGTGTTTGCAGACGGTCGGGAAAGGGTTTCACATGTCGTTTTCGTTGTTTTATCGATCCAAAATCACACCCTGTGAAATTCTATCCCCTGGAGGAAAGAGAAACGACCCTAGGCACGACTTGTCCTGTGGATTATTCACAATGCTTCTAATGGAAATTCAGGTGATTACGACTTGTCAGGATACCTATTCATGGTAAAGTGATAGACGGGGGTGGATAAATTGCAGGAAGAGATGAAAGAGGAAGTCGTCTGGGAGGGGGCTACCTCTCATGTAGCCCGCCTTGGCACTTATCTGTTATGTCTGGTGACCTGTGTATTGGTAGTTCCTATTTTTATTGCATTGTGGGTGGCTGTAAAACTGAAATCGACCCGCTACCGGGTGACGACGGAACGGATCCGGGTAACCACCGGGATCTTGTCCAAAGAAACCGAAGAGATCGAATTGTATCGGATACGAGATCTCCGACTGGAGCAGCCTTTTCTCTACCGGATCTTCGGCAAAGGAAATCTGGTGCTGCTGACTACAGATGAGACCACGCCCCATCTGGTGATCGAAGGGGTTCCCCGTCCGATGGAACTGTTGGATGAAATCCGGAAACATGTGGAGAATCGTCGCGATACCAAGCGGGTGCGAGAGTTGGATATCGATGCCCGGTAACGTTTTTTTCAAAAAAAGGCTCAGTGCAGGGCCTTTTTTTGTATATCTTGATCCGATGAATTTAAAAAAATGGGTCAAAGGGACAAGCGGTTTGTCATAAACCTTTGTACAAAGGAGAGAAGGGAGGGACCATTTCCTCAGGCGTGTTGATTAGCCCTATTTTAGGCAGGAAATCAGGTCGGGATGGTAGAACGGTGAAGAGCCTTTGCCCTCTTTTGCAAGAGATCGGAGCCGTTCTACCATCCCCATCCCCTCAAGCGATACTTTACGATGGGGCAATGGGAAGAACGAAAGGATCGTTTCGTTCCCATCATCCACTTGAGGGTCCATCAACAAACCTTCTATTTATTTACATTTTATCTTGATAAATATGTAAAATCGTTCAGGCGCAATTTTAGGTATTTTTTGGTTTTTAAAATTGTCCGACAGGTGTGGACAGCTCGTTTAGGCAGTCAAATCAAGGTTTTCTAGGGATCATGCAGATCGAAGCGAAGATTTAGTCTTGTCCGTCTTTTTGAATAGATATTGACTGAAGGAAGATAGTTTAGTTATAACGAATATATTAATTTATATAGGAATTCATTTTTCAGTCGATTCACCGAATTCTTTTTCCGATATTTCATATGATTGAGGTGTCTTCATGGCGGAACCGTTACTTGAAATCTCCGGGTATAAAATGCATTTTCAAACGGATAATGGAGTCGTGAAGGCTGTCGACGGGGTGGACATTACCGTTGGTGAGGGGGAGGTGGTCGGCCTGGTCGGAGAGTCCGGCTGCGGAAAGAGTGTCACCTCCCTGTCGGTAATGGGGCTGGTAGCCCAGCCACCGGGAAAGGTGGCGGGGGGCTCCATCCGGTTGACGGGGAAGGATCTTACCCAGTTGAAGGGGAGGGAGTGGCGAAAGATCCGCGGCAAGGATGTGGCGATGATCTTTCAGGAGCCGATGACTTCTCTCAACCCCGTGTTCACCATTGGCAACCAGATGGTGGAAGCGATCCGACAACATCAAAAGGTGAACAAAAAGGAAGCATTGTCACAGGCGAGGGAAACCTTGCGGGCTGTGGGAATCTCCCGGGAAGTAATTTTGGATGAGTATCCCCACCAACTCTCTGGTGGTATGCGCCAGCGTGTGATGATCGCCATGGCCATGGTTTGTCGTCCCAAGCTGTTGATCGCCGACGAGCCGACCACCGCCTTGGATGTGACTATTCAAGCCCAGATCTTAGACTTGATGCGGAGGCTGAATCAGGAGATGGGGACCGCGATCTTGATGATCACCCATGATCTCGGGGTGGTGGCGGAGATGTGCCAGCGAGTGGTGGTGATGTATGCTGGCCAGGTGGTAGAGCAAGGAGATGTTCAGACTCTTTTTGCAAATCCACGTCATCCTTATACCCAGGGGTTATTGAAGTCCATTCCCCAACTGGACAAGCGTATTGACCGGTTGTACTCCATTCCGGGCAATGTTCCCAATCCGCGGAAAATGCCCACTGGGTGTCGGTTTGCTCCTCGTTGCGAATTTGCGACGGATCTTTGCCGGGAGCAGGAGCCACAGCTGTTTGAGGTGGGAGAAGGTCATATCAGTCGCTGTTGGCAAGAAGATGGAGACCGATGGAGGGAGGGAGTGGATCGTGACGCCACAACAGACTCTGCTTGAAGTGAAAAATCTGAAAAAATATTATCCGATCCACGGCGGGATTTTCGGCAAAAAGGTAGGGGAAGTGAAGGCCGTCGATGATGTCTCTTTCCTCGTGAACAAAGGGGAGACACTGGGTATCGTGGGAGAGAGCGGTTGTGGAAAATCCACCACCGGGCGTGCCATTCTGCGCCTGGAAGAGCCGACAGAGGGAGAGGTGAAGTTTGAGGGAACCTCTCTGACCGGCTTGAAACCCCATGAGATGCGCCGAATGCGGAGGGAGTTGCAGATGGTATTCCAAGATCCCTTCGCTTCTCTCAACCCGAGAAAAACGGCAGGGGAGATCGTTGAAGAACCTCTGCAGGTCCACGGAATTGGAAATGCCAAGGAGCGGAAGGAAGAGGTGCGAGAGCTCCTGCAGGTGGTGGGTCTCGACTCCTATCACGCCGGTCGCTATCCGCACCAATTCAGCGGCGGACAGCGACAGCGGATCGGGATTGCCCGGGCGCTGGCGGTGAAGCCTAAACTGATCATCGCCGACGAACCGGTGTCGGCCTTGGATGTCTCCATCCAGTCCCAAGTGTTGAACTTGTTGGAAGATTTGCAGGGAAAGTTTGATTTGACTTATTTGTTTATCGCCCATGATTTGAGTGTTGTGCGCCATATCAGTGACCGGGTGGGAGTGATGTACCTGGGGCGGATGGTGGAATTGGCTGATCGGGATCAGCTTTACGAAAATCCCCTTCATCCCTACACTCAGGCTTTGATGTCCGCCGTGCCGATCCCCGATCCGGAAGCGAAGCGGGAGCGGATCATCTTGAGTGGTGATGTCCCCAGTCCCAGCCAGCCACCGAAGGGGTGCGCCTTTCACACCCGTTGTCCCCGAGCGATGGAGATTTGCGGGGAGGTTCGGCCGGAGTTCAAGGATTATGGAGGGGGCCATTTAGCCGCCTGTCATTTGTTGGAGGAAGGAGCCTGAGATTTCGTGAAGGAGGTGTTGTCCCGCGACGGGAGCAGACCATCGAATCGTTGGTATATCAAGTTAAGGGGGGCGTTTTGACAGATGAAAATGCGTAAGCCATTGTTGCTTGCCGTTGGATTTGCGTTGATTTTATCCACCGTACTCGCCGGATGCGGGGGCAGCAAGTCTGCTGATCAAGGGAAGACGCTGATCTATGGTCGCGGAGCGGACTCCAACAAGTTGGATCCTTCTCTGGTGACCGACGGGGAATCCTTGCGGGTGACTGAAAATGTGATGGAAACCTTGGTTGATTACAAAAAGGACAGCATGGAGGTCACCTCGGGACTCGCTGAAAAGTGGGAAACATCTGAAGATGGAAAAACATGGACTTTTCATTTGCGCAAGGGTGTAAAGTTCCACGATGGGACTGATTTTAACGCCGAGGCTGTCGTCTTTAATTTTGAGCGCTGGATGAACCGGGAGATGTTACCGAGCAAAAAGGATGACTTCATCTATTATGGTTCGATGTTCGGAGGCTATAAGAAAGAAAAAGGGCATGTGGTTGACAGTGTTAAAGCGGTGGATGAGCATACGGTGGAGTTCAAGCTGAAGGAACCCCAGGGTCCCTTCCTGCAGAATTTGGCCATGTCTCCCTTTGGTATCGCTTCCCCCAAGGCGGTGAAGAAGGATCCCGCAGAGTTTGCCAAGCATCCAGTGGGGACCGGTCCCTTCAAGTTTGAGAACTGGAAGAAGGGGGACACCATCACTGTTGTCAAAAACGAAGATTATTGGCAAAAAGGGTTGCCTAAGCTGGATAAAATTATCTTCAAGTCTATCCCGGATAACTCGGCTCGCCTAACCGCACTTCAATCTGGAGACATCGATGTGATGGACGGACTCAATCCGGAAGACGCCAAACGGGTGAAATCCGACGAGAAACTACAGCTCTACAAACGCCCTCCAAACAACGTGGGGTACCTGGCTTTCAATATGGACAAAAAGCCC
>CAUGKZ010000185.1 GCA_959600065.1 uncultured Kroppenstedtia sp.
GTATCTCGATCGGGTGGGGACCCTATTGAAAGGATGATGGAAATGGATAAGGTTTTGCGCTATCTGAAAACAAACCAGCAGGATATATTGGAAGATTTGGCACATGTGGTCGGATGGGAGTCCCCCTCTCATGACAAGGATCGGGTCGACCACTGCGGAAAGGGATTACAAGCCCTTTTTCAAAAGCACCTGGGTCTGAAAGCGGAAGTGATCCCGCAAACGGAGACTGGTAATCACCTTCGTTTCTCCTATGGCTCGGGGGATTCCCAAGTATTGATCCTGACTCATTTTGATACGGTCTGGGATGTCGGCAGGCTTTCCTATCAGGTGAAGGGAAACCAGGCATACGGGCCGGGAATCCTGGATATGAAAGGGGGAATCGTGCAGGCGCTATGGGGGATTAAAGCGTGTCGGGAACTGGAGCTCCCATTGGATAAAAAAATTGTATTTCTTTGCACAAGTGATGAAGAGATCGGAAGTGGCACCTCCCGCTCCCTGATCGAAGAGGAAGCGTCAAAAAGCGAAGCCGTGCTCATCCCGGAACCGTCTGTCGCCCATACAGGGGCTCTGAAGACCTCCCGCAAAGGAAACGGGATTTTTAAAATGAGGATCAAGGGAAAAGCATCCCACTCCGGCAATCATCACGCCGAAGGAATCAGCGCTGTGGAGGAGATGGCACATCAGATTTTGTTCCTCCATTCCTTAACCGATTATACCTTGGGAACCACTATTAACGCTGGCATTGCACATGGCGGCAACCGTATCAATGTGGTGGCCGAACAGGCGGAAATCGACATCGACGTCCGGATCAGCAAGCTGGAGGAAGCAGAGCGTATTTCAAAACGGATCGTCGAAGCGAAACCCTACCTCAATGGGGTTTCGATCGAGGTGGAAGGCGAGATCAACCGGCCTCCAATGGTGCGAACCGCCCAGACGGAACAGCTGTTTAGCTTGGCTGCCGATTGTGGGAAGGAGTTGGGCATCGATTTGACTGAAGCGTCGGTGGGTGGAGCAAGCGACGGAAATTTTACCGCTGCTCTCGGAATTCCCACATTGGACGGACTGGGAGCGGTGGGTGACGGCCCCCACGCCGAATACGAGCACATTCTCATCGATCAGCTTCCCATTAGAGCCGCCCTCTTCGCCAAGCGTTTGGCCAAATTATAAAACCTAACCTGCAAAGCCCCCCACCTTGACAGATGGGGGGCTTTGAATTGAAGCGGCGATTGGAACAGCAACTCCTTCCAACTGAATGTCTTACACGTTGGGGAAGGAGTGTAAAATCGTATCGGTTGATTCTTATGCAAAATGAAAAAGCCGAGAGGGTAGATCTTACCCTCCCGGCTTCTGTGCATCTGCAATGGTTTCGACCAACGATCCCACGCCCAATGGACCCTAAGACCTTTGCTCCCCCCGACCCCGCTTCTTTTCCAAATCTTATATATTATATCGGATCTGTTTCCTGTGGTAAAGATGTTTTCTTCACCCTGGGGGCCTTCCTGTGCTATAATAACTCCCTGAGAGTTTATGTCAATCTCTGACCCTGTCCCGTTCATGGGCGAGCCGGGTGATCTTAGTTGAAGGGGGAAGCGCATCCTGCGCGCCTGGATATGAAAGCTGACCAAATCCGTAACATAGCCATAATCGCACACGTCGACCACGGGAAAACCACCCTCGTGGATGCGATGTTGAAACAGAGCCATATTTTCCGGGAAAATCAGAGTGTCGCAAATCGGGTCATGGATTCCAATGACCTGGAACGGGAGCGGGGAATCACCATCCTGTCCAAAAATACCTCCGTTCACTACAACGGAGTGAAAATCAATATTGTCGATACTCCAGGCCACGCCGACTTCGGCGGCGAAGTGGAACGAGTGATGAACATGGTGGACGGAGTCTTGTTGCTGGTGGACTCTGTGGAAGGGCCCATGCCCCAGACCAAGTTCGTCCTCCGCCAGGCCTTGGAGCGGGGTCTCAAAGCGATTGTCGTCGTCAACAAGATCGATCGGGACCACGCTCGTCCCGACTACGTGGTGGACACCACCTTCGATCTCTTTGTCGACTTGGGGGCCACAGAAGAACAGGCGGAGTTTCCAGTTCTCTACGCCAGTGCCCTGAATGGGATTTGCGGCGAAGAGCCAGACCAACTGACGGAGAACCTGGAGCCGCTGTTTGAAAAAATTGTGGAGTACTTGCCTGCTCCCCAGGTCCAAGCTGATGCTCCGCTTCAGATGCAGGCCACCCTGATGGGTCATGACGACTACAAAGGAAAAATTGTGATCGGCAGGCTGAACAGCGGAACCATCCGCAAAAACCAGCAGGTCCTGCGGATCGACCGGGAGGAAAACCGTCACTCCCTGAAGGTGGCTCAGGTGTTTACCCACGAAGGGTTGAAACGGACGGAAGTGGAAGAAGCCACCGCCGGCGATATTATTGCCTTGACTGGCCTGGGGGATGTGGGAATCGGGGATACGATCACGGATCCGGAAGAACCACAACCCCTGCCTCCGATCCAGGTGGAAGAACCCACCCTTCGTGTCACCTTCGGTGTCAACACCAGCCCCTTCGCCGGGCGGGAAGGAGAGTATGTCACTTCCCGGAAACTGCGGGAACGCCTCTACCTGGAATCTGAGCGGGACGTCGCTCTCCATGTGGAGGATACCGAGTCCCCTGACACCTTCCTCGTGGCTGGACGGGGAGAGCTGCACCTCAGCATCCTGATTGAAAACATGCGTCGGGAAGGTTATGAGTTGGAGGTAAGCAAGCCCGAAGTGATCCTGAAGAAAATCAATGACAAATGGCATGAACCGGTGGAAGTCGTTGAAGTGGAAGTGAGTAACGAATACCAAGGAACCGTGGTGGAACTACTGGGAAGCCGCAAAGGACAGATGGTAGACATGAAACTGCGGGATGACGGCTCCGTCCATTACACTTATCGTGTCCCTACCCGGGGTTTGATCGGGTTTAATCAGCAGTTTCTGACGGCGACTCGAGGAGAAGGGCTGATGAACACCCTCTTCGGCGGATATGAGCCCTACTCCGGTGAGATTCAGACCCGAAACCACGGATCTCTGATCGCCTGGGAATCCGGCGACGCCAACTCCTATGGACTGCACGCCGCCCAAGAGCGGGGCACGCTCTTTATCGGGCCCAACACCGAGGTCTATGAAGGGATGGTCATTGGCCAACACATTCGGGAAAACGACTTGGATGTCAATGTCTGCAAAAAGAAACAATTGACCAACTTCCGTGCCGCTGGCTCCGATGATGCCCTGCGCTTGGAAACACCGAAGAACCTTTCCCTCGACGATGCCCTGGAATACCTCTCCGATGATGAGTTATTGGAAGTCACACCCCAGGCCTTCCGCATCCGTAAACGGATTCTGCCTAAAAACCAGCGTCGTAAACATATGAAACATGCTGGACAGGCAGAGTAAACTTACAGACAAAACCCGGCAACTGCAAAAAGCAGCGTGCCGGGTTTATTTTTGGGGGTAATGCTAGTACTCGCTGACGTTGCTTGGTTAGCTTGTTGATTCTTGGACAATCCACACACCTGAAAACTTGGGATTCTTGGGTATTCCCAGTAACCTGGAGAAATGGCCCAGCGATCCCCACAAGGGAGACACCGAACGACGCCCGCTTTCATCTCAACCCAACCTAAAGGCCTGGGTTTTCTCGCTCACTTTTTATAAGCCTCTACTCAAGGCCCCTTCAGGCAACTCTGATCTTGTTTTTCAGCAAGGCGGGGACAGGATATAGTAGGGCGGCTCCGATCTCTTGCAAAGAACGCATAGCGAGACCGGGACTTGTACTCCCCTGAGTGCAAAATCCCCAGGGGCACTAAGTAGTCGCCACCAGGAACTCCTCTCCACTTGGCAGCCGAAGACCATCGGTGCGGCCGGTAAAATAGCGCTGGTTAAGATCGGTCGCGGATACATGCCGGGCTTCTCGGAAGCCTGCCTCGCGGGCCAGTGCCAGCATCTCCGGCGGTGAGAAGAAGCTGATGAAAGGCGTGCCGCTTGCCCGCGCTCCCGTCGAAGCCGCCTCAACCCCAGGGCGCAGCTCGGATTCGGTGAGCTCAAGCGGCAGCAGAAACGTCATGGCTAGTGTGGAACCGGGTGCCAGGGTTGCCACCTGGCGTAGCGTGGCCCTAATCGCCTCCTTGGTGAGGTACTGGGTGACACCGGTAGAGGCCACCACAGCTGGCTGGCTCTTGTCGAAGCCCGCGGCCTTTAATTGCTCCTCCCAGGACCAACCTGCTTCGAAGTCGACCGGCACGAGTCGTAACCACTCGGGAATGCCAAAACCGAGCTCGATCAAGCGTTGCCTCTTCCAAGCCTGTGTGACGGGCTGGTCTACCTCGAAGACCCGCATCCGGGAGGCGACCTCTGGCCGGCGCTGAGCAAAGGTGTCGAGGCCAGCTCCGAGGATCACATACTGGGTCACACCTTGGCTGAGCTGTTCGGTAACCAGTTCCTCAATGAAACGGGCACGGGCCACGATGGATGCACGGAAGCCGCTGGTTCCCTCTGGATCCATGTCGGGGCGTTGACGCCATCCGTCTTCTGGGGCAGCCAGTCGCAGGCCGACCTCGTCTTCAAATACATAGGGTGGTGAATCGACCTGTACATGCAAAGCTCGCCACAACGCCACCCGTACTGCCGTGCTGTCTGGTTCCGTGGGTTGCTTATCATGCATGTTGTTCTCCCTCCTATTTATTTCATTTTGAAACTTCGATACGAAATAGCTTGATATCAGGCCTTTTGAAGAACCACATTTCGGATGGGGAGGTCTTGTTCTACCACGCTCCGGTGTACCCACAGGAGCACA
>CAUGKZ010000186.1 GCA_959600065.1 uncultured Kroppenstedtia sp.
GAGGTGGCCTGGATAAGGGTAAAGGAAGCTTCCTCGTAAAAAGATTGTAGTCGCCGGATCAAATCTTCTGTGTTCATACCATAGTTGATTGCATCTGTCCGTGCCTGACGCAGGATGTCCCAGGGCTCCTCCCCTTCTGCCAGCACCAACTCCACTTCCCCCGGACTCTCCTCCCCCAGCCAGTATTCCGTTCCCAAAAAAGTAATCGTCCCCTGGGGCAACTGGGGACGCAGGAAAGCCCAAATTTCCTCCGCCCACTCCTTTGTGCCCACAACTGAAAATCCATGTGAATCTTTCACCCGACCGAAGTCATAGGTAAAAAAGGGCCTGATTTCCCCTCTGCCTTCCAGCAACTTCACCGTCTCAAGTAGCGCTGGACTGTGAACCACCGTTTCGGCCTCCTGTTTCTCCCCGCGATTTCCAATATTCACGATATAGGCACTCTCCTAACTTTCAAAAAGACAAGACTTCTATACCATTCACGTTATCATACCCTAGTGATTCAAAACAGAACAAATGTATCGTCCCAGGAAAGAGGCTTTCATCGAGGAAGACCGCGGGCGACCCGATGGTAAGCTGTTCCCTTTATGAGGAATGCGCCCTCTTTCTCTTCAACCACCACAGGAGCCCGATCCCCAGAACTAAGGTAACGGTACCGATCCAGCCGGTTCGGTGCATGAGGCCCATCCACTGCTTCCAATGATCTCCCAACAGAATACCCACTGTAATGTAGATCAGAACCCAAATCAATCCTCCGGTGAAGGCATACAAGCTAAAAACAGGGAATGGCCAGCGGCTGATCCCAGCGGAGTAGGCGGTCAGGTGGCGGACACCGGGGATGAAGTAGCCGAAACTGACGGCCCATTTTCCAAACCGTTGAAACCACTCTTCCACCTGTTTCAGATGTTTGGGAGTCAAATGAACGTAGGGGCCGTACCGCTCCAGAAAAGGTCGGCCCAACCGGCGGCCGATGGTGAAACTGAGACTCATCCCGGCGGCACTTCCCGTAAAAGCGACCACCACCGTGTGGAATAAATGAAAATGGTTTTTTGAGATCAGGAAGCCCGCAAAGGTCATCAGGAGTTCATCAGGAATCGGCAAGCCTACGATCCCCAGAACCAGTGCGGCAAACAATCCGATATAACCAAAATGAACCACCCAGTTGAGCAAAACTTCTGTCACGACCGGCACCTCCCTTCTGACGATCCTCTGTCATCCTGCCCCTATCCCTCCAATTTCTTTCCTCTTACCTTCAAGAGCAAACCCCGACCGATTCAGATTCGGCCGGGGTTGCTTCAGTTGGGATCGGTTGCGGTTTCCTGTTCGATGTCTTTCACAAACAGAGCATGGACAAACTGCTCCCCATTAAAAGGTTGCAGGTCATCCATTTGTTCTCCGAGCCCCACCCATTTGACAGGGACACTCAATTCCTGACGAATCGCCAAAGCGATCCCGCCTTTAGCGGTCCCGTCCATCTTGGTGAGAACGATGCCGGTGATCCGGGTGGCTTCATGAAAGATTTTTGCCTGTTGCATCGCATTTTGCCCCGTGGTGGAGTCCAGTACCAACAAGGTCTCATGAGGAGCTGCGGGCACTTCCCGGCCGATGACCCGGTGCACTTTTTTCAACTCCTCCATCAAGTTAACCATGTTCTGTAACCGCCCGGCAGTGTCGCACAGCAAAATATCCGCCCCCCGGGCTTTGGCTGCCTGGATGCCGTCATAGACTACCGCCGCCGGGTCGGAGCCGGCTTGGTGGCGGATCACATCGACACCCACCCGCTCCCCCCAGATCTCCAGTTGCTCGATCGCCCCCGCCCGGAAGGTATCCCCTGCGGCCAGCACCACCTTTTTCCCCTGCTCCTTGTAATGATGGGCCAGCTTGCCGATGGTGGTTGTCTTGCCCACACCGATGACACCGACAAAAAGGATGACTGTCAGATCGTCTGCCTGCAAATTCATGCCTTCATCCCCGTCTCCTCGCAAAATCCCGACGAGGATTTCCGACAACAGCGGCTTCAATTCTCCAGGATCTTTCAACTTCCGTTGCTTGACCTCAGTCCGGAGCTGGTCCACGATTTCCAAGGAGGTGTTGACGCCGACATCGGCGCCGATCAAGATCTCCTCCAATTCTTCGTAAAGCTCTTCATCAATCCGGTTGCGGCTGAACACCGAATCCATCGCTCCCACTAGGGAAGCGCTGGTCTTGCTCAATCCGTTTTTAAATTTTTGTGTCACCGAATCGGTGGTTTGGGAAACGCTCTTCTTCAACCGTTTAAAAAAACTCATGATCTTCTACCTCCTTATCCCTGAGCGGCCGCCGCCTCTTCTTTCCCTTCAAAATCCTCCAAGCGAACAGAGACGATCTTGGACACCCCTGCTTCCTCCATCGTCACCCCATACATCACGTCCGCCCCTTCCATCGTCCGTTTGCGGTGGGTAATGATGATAAACTGGGTCTTCTGGGAGAATTCCCGGAGATAGCGGGTGAAGCGGCTCAGATTGGCCTCATCCAGGGCGGCATCCACTTCATCCAGTACACAGAAGGGAACCGGCTTGTACCGCAACACAGCGAACAAGAGGGCGATCGCAGCCAGTGCTCGTTCGCCACCTGAGAGAAGCCCCAGGTTCTGCGGCTTCTTCCCCGGTGGCTGAGCGATGATTTCAATCCCCGTCTCCAGCAGATTGTCCGGTTCGGTCAACTGCAGATCTGCCCTTCCCCCACCGAACATTTTAGCAAACACATCGACAAATTCCTCACGGATCACCGTAAAGCTCTCTTGGAAACGATTGGACATCTCCAATTCGATGTTGCGGATCACATCCTGAAGGGAGCCTTTGGCCTCCAGCAAATCATCCCGTTGCGAACTGAGAAATTGCAGCCGCGTGGACAACCGATTGTGCTCTTCGATCGCCCCCAGGTTGACTTCGCCAAGGGAGGCAATTTTCCCGCGGAGGGAACGAACCGCCCGCTCCGCACGCTGTGGCTCATCCGGCTTCTCGTAGCGCTCCCTAGCCAGCTCAAAGCTGATTTCATACTCCTCGGCCAGCTTCTCCAGAAGGTGGTTCAATTCCACGTCCATCCGGTTGGCTTTCACTTCCTGCTGATGTAATCCGTCCTCTTGCTTTTTCAGGTCCTGGCGAAGTACGCGAAGCTCCTGCTCTTGTTCCCCGCGGTTGCTGTGATAACGGTCCCGTTCTTTTTTGCTCGCCGTCAGCGCCTCTTGGGCTGTCACTTTTCGCTCCCGCAACTCTTCCACACGCTCCGCCAAGAGCTTGCTCTCCTCCTGATGGTCCGATTCACCCGTCTCCAGCCCGGACAATTGTTCTCTCAGCTCCGTAAGCTGATGGGTCAGTCTCTCTTCTTCCTCTTCCAGCCGACGGCAGTCCGACTCCAGATATTCCCGTTCTTGGTTCAGCCGAGCCGCTTTAATTTTCCAATCCGTCACCTCACGGCTCGCCTCGTCCTTTTCCGACGCCTCCCGTTCCATCTGTTCCAGAGCTTGATGGATGCATCGCCTCAGCTCCGTCTCCTGCTCATCCATCGCGGCAATGCCTTCGGCTAGTTGAGACAGGCGCTCTTGGATTTGGCGATCTTCCTCTTCATTCCGAGCTTGCTCGAAGGAGGTCTTCTCCCGTTGGGATTCCAACGTACGCACTTCCACCGCCACTTCCCGTCGGGTCGCCTTCAGTTCCTGTTCCCGCTGGCGTAACTTTTCTCCTTCGGTTTGAACCGCATCCATCTGAGCTTCCAAGTCACTCATCTGGCGGCGGATCTTTTGGTGCGTCTCCTCGGCTTGTTTCAGCTCCACCTGAGTCCTTGCGATTTCTCCGTCTAATTCTTCCACTTGCCGAGAGCGACTCAAGAGGTTGGCCTTATTTTTTTGTCGGCTTCCCCCAGACATGGATCCGCCGGGGTTGACCACGTCTCCCTCCAACGTAACCACCCGGAATCGATAAGACATCCGGCGAGCAATCATATTGGCATCTTCCAGCGTCCGGGCCACGATCACTTGGCCCAACAGATTGCGGATGAGTATGCGGTAATCCGGGTCCGTCTCCACCAGTTCAGCGGCGATCCCGACCACACCTGGTAAACCTGTCAAGGTCTCCCGCTCCCGCGTCGGTAATAGGCGCTCCCGCATCACATCCAGTGGCAAAAAAGTAGCCCGTCCACCTCGCCGTTCCTTCAGGAAACGAATCCCGCCACGGCCGGTTTGTTCATCTTCTACGACCAAATGTTGCATGGCTCCGCCAAGGGCGGTCTCGATGGCCGCCTCATAATCCTTCGGCACACGAATCAGCTGGGCGACTGCCCCACGGACTCCTGCCAGCTCTCCCGCACCTCGATCCCGTGCTTTCAGGATCTCTTTCACTCCTTGGAAAAAGCCGGTGTGCTCTGCCTCCATCTCCTTGACCATCTCTCGTCGGGAGTGAAGGTTGTCCCGCTTCTGTTCCACTTCTCGCAGACGACGGGCAGCGGCGTCGATTTCCCCTGTCAGACTTCTCTTCTCTTCCGCCTGTTGCCGGTACTGTTCCCCACAGCGGTCTAGAGCTTCCCCGACCTCTTTCAATTCCTTGTCCAACGCATCGATCCGGGTTTGCAGATCCGCTTCTGTGCGCTTTTCCAACTCTTCCTGGACCGCCAGCTGCTCCTTCCGCTCTGCGGTCTTTCGTCCCTCTTCCTCCAGATGGTGCTGGTCCCTTTGCAGACGGGTCCGGTCATTGAGGAGTTCTTGCAGACTTTCCTTTAATCGATCCAGATCCGATTCCAGGCCGTCTCCTTCCCCGGAGAGACGGGATTCCGCCTCCTTCAGTCCAGATTCC
>CAUGKZ010000187.1 GCA_959600065.1 uncultured Kroppenstedtia sp.
GGAGATGGACTTGATGAGGGTGCTGAGAACGATGGTCTCCTCCTTGGGGATTGCCGAGGAGACCCCTCCGACCCCAGCGCAGGCGGTATCGGCACTGGCTAAAATTCCGACGCTGATCGCTTGCCGCTATCATTTGCTCAACGGGAGCCCGATGCCGAAAATTCGGAGGGACCTGTCCCACACGGCTCATTACCTGTATCTGCTTCAGGGAAAGGAGGCTTCTCTTGCTCAGATCCGGGCCTTGGAAGCCTATCTGATTTTGGCCGTGGAGCATGGGATGAATGCTTCTACCTTTGCTAGCAGAGTGGTCGCCTCCACAGGTTCCGATCTGCTATCCTGCTTGACGGCGGCCATCGGGGCTTTGAAGGGTCCCCTTCACGGTGGGGCCCCTTCGGAAGTAGAAGGTATGCTGGAGGCGGTAGAGTCTATGGAAAAAGCGGAGTCCTGGATCCGGAGGCGGTTGGAAGCGGGAGAACGTCTGATGGGATTTGGCCATCGGGTGTACAAGACCCGAGATCCCCGGGCCGAGGCTCTCCGAAAAGTGTCAGAGGAGCTGTCTGGCGAGGATCCTTGGTATCATCTGGCTGTAAAAGTGGAAGAGATCGCCCTGCGCTTGCTGGAGGAATACAAGCCGGGGCGTCGTCTTTACACCAATGTGGAGTTCTATGCTGCTGCTGTCCTCCGCGCCGTCGGTCTTCCCAAGGAACTGTACACCCCCACCTTCACCCTGAGCCGGACCGCCGGCTGGTGTGCCCATATCCTGGAACAGGTGGCCCACAATCGAATTATCCGTCCCCAGTCGGTTTATACGGGCGCGATGCCGCGTGATGAAGGTGTGTCTTGAAGTGCAGGGGGTTGTGAAGCGAGTCAGCCCAAAAGGGTAGTGAAAAACAAAATCCAAGTTGCCTGAAAGGACACTCGAATGAACAATGTAGGGAAAATCCCCAAGCTCGTTGCCATGGTTTTTCGGTGACCGGTTTGGGGCTTTTGTTTAGAGGAAAAGGAAAAGACCCGAGTTTTTCCTGTAAAATCATCTTGCTAGGTGGGAGGACAGTTGCCAAAGGTCTCTCCTTTTGATGTAGAATAATAGTTGATTACATTTAAACAACTGAGTTCCGGGAGGATTATACATGATAAAAGATAAATCGATCGCCATCTGGATTGATTTAGAAAACGTTTATTATGGATTGAAAAAATATCATATGAATCCGGACCATCCGGATCCGCAACATAACTTATTTTTGCGTCTTCAGGATCATTACGGTCGTCATAAAATCCGGATGATGGAGGTGTACGGCGATTTTGAACAGTTAGGTCCCGATATCTCTATGAACCAGCTTTTAAAAAAACATGTCCATACTCATCAGGTGCACGGGAACGGACGAGGGGAAGAGGAACGGAAGAATGCTGCGGATATCCAGTTATGCCTGGATGCAATGGATGTGCTTCATACCGTGTCGGAAGTGGAGACCTTTGTGATCGTGAGTGCGGATCAGGATATGATTCCCTTGATGGATCGGTTGTGGTCGAGAGGAAAGCGGGTGGAACTTTTCTGTCTTCAGGATGAAAGTCTCTCCCGAGACGCTCATATGGAAGCCTTCTGTGACGAATTCTATAATCTGTTTGAATTTTTGAATATTAACCAATTCCAGAATCTATCCCATATGGATCGGCATCTTCATGGAGCGTTGATTCAAATCTATGAGTGGTACAAAGATGTGAACAATAAGGGGAAAAGTTACGGGAGTTCCTGGATCAAAAAAGACCTAGTCCGGAAACTGAATCTGTCGGAGGAAGAGGCTGCCGAGCTTTTTTCCAAGCTTCTGCACGGGGATTATTTAGTCCCTCATGAAGTGCATGTGGATGGAAATATCTACTATGGATACCGGGTGAATCAGGATCACCCTCAAGTACGTACCGTCATTCGCATCGCCGGTTACCGCGTGGGATGAAAGCGGTTGGGGGGACCTGAAATTCCGTGGTATAATAACACAGAATTGTCCAGAAGGATATTGGACTGTATTCTAAGAAAAGGGTAACAGGTAGAGAAGGGAGCCAGCAACCATGGATCTGGGAATCAGGGGGCAAGTGGCTCTTGTCACTGCCGGAAGCCGGGGGCTGGGGCGGGCGGTGGCCCTGGAGTTAGCTCGGGAGGGAGCACGAGTGGCTTTGGCGAGCCGGAATCGGGAAAACGCTGAAGGGTCCGCTGCAGAAATCGCTGCTGCAACCGGTTCGGAAGTGGTCGGCTGGCGGTGTGATGTTTCCCAGGGAGAGGAAGTGCGGGAGTGGGTCGATCGGGCCGCCGAGCATTTCCACGGAGTGGATCTACTGGTTTGCAATGCCGGAGGGCCACCAGGGGGGATCTTGGATACACTAAATGATGATGCTTGGCAAAAAGCTTTTGAAACTAACCTATTGAGCGTGGTTCGCTTGGTTCGGGCCACTCTCCCCCATATGAAGAGCGGGGGCAGGATTCTCACCATCGCCTCCTCCTCTGTCAAACAGCCGATCCCCGGCCTCATCCTCTCCAATACGATGCGGGCGGGAGTGGCGGGGCTGATGAAAACTTTATCGGAGGAACTAGGGCCCCGGGGCATCTTGGTCAACACTTTGTGTCCGGGTCGAATCGCCACAGATCGACTGAAGGAACTGGATCGGCAGAAAGCAGAAAGAGAGAGGAGACCGGAGGCAGTTATCCAAAAGGAATCTCTCCGGGAAATTCCCCTCGGTCGCTATGGGGAGCCAGCGGAGTTCGCTCGCACCGCAGTCTTTCTTCTATCTCAAGCCAACACATACGTTACTGGGACATCACTGATGGTGGATGGAGGCATGGTGAAGGCTTTGTGAGGATTGGACACCAATAGGGGGGTAGCGATATGAACGAAAAAGCTTCGGAAGGTTCGATTCGCATCGCCGATGATGTGGTTGCTATTATCGCCGGGTTGGCCGCCACCAAGACCAAAGGAGTGACCGGTATGTCCGGGGGGATTACGGAGGGTTGGGCCAAGCGGGCCAGTGGCAAAAACGTCACCCGGGGAGTCTCTGTGGAAGTGGGGCAGGTGGAGACGGCGATCGATCTGCGGGTGATCGTGGAGTACGGGGTGAAAATCCATGAAGTGGCTCGCGATTTGCAGGAAAATGTGAAGGAAGCCGTCGAAAACATGACCGGACTGTCTGTGGTGCAGATCAATGTCAAGGTGGAAGGGGTAGACTTTCGGGAGGAGGCCCCCGTCACGGAAGAGCGGGGCGTCCGTTAAGGGAATATGGAAGAGGAGTCGGCGATCGCCGACTCCTTTTTCACTTCAGGCCAAGTGTTCTTTTATATAGGTCAGCGCCTGGTCTATTTGCCCTTGCAATTCCTCGGGGATGTCGTCCTCTTCCAGTCCGTGGGGGAAGATGTGACGATAAAAGACCGGGTTTTCCAGTTGGATCACGGTTTGGGGTTTTTCCAGTCGCCCTTCCATCACATGGGCCCGGATCCGCAGGTAGTACTCCTCCTCTGCAGTGAAAAGATTTAAATCAAAACTGGTTTTGGTATAATCCCAGGCGCCGCCGCGAACAAATCCCGCCTCGTTCATCGTTTTTTCCACTTCACCGAAGGTTTTGGTGATGCCCTTCAGTCCCGCCTCTTCCAATACCATTCGTTGATCCTCCCTGTACCAGTCTCCGAAAAAAGATCTTGTTCCATCCTCATCATAGTATGTCTTGTCGGGTTCTGCAATATGGGAGGAGTGACAGTTTACGCATCTTTATCGGGAAGGAGCGTCCGTGCTTTAACCGAGGTTTTCCCTCATGCGGCCACATCCCGCTTTTTAAATACGATCCAGGAGATGGCGTTGAAGATGAAGAAGTAGACGGCGAGAACGGTAACCGAGAAGGGGAAGGTCATACCTTTGATCAAGGGCTCTCCTTCTAAGTACTGGCTTAAATCCGTGTTGGCGAACAAGATGTACTTCACCCACTCATAACCCTGAAAGGAGAGAATTCCGACGGCATTGGTACCTGCAAACATCAGGAAGATCGCCAGTCCGATCGCGAGGGAGCTGCTGCGGAAGACCGTAGAGATCATAAAGGCGAAGGTGACCATCATCAGCAGGTTGACACATTCCAGACCATACAGACTGAGGACATGAAGGATCTGATTATGCTCGATCACCTGGCCATTGTCATAGGTCAGATGAGGAGTATCCCATCCGCCGAAACCGAATAGAATGGCACCAAACACCAGACTGAACAGGAAGAGGATGGCTAACAAGGCCAGGGCGAACAGCAGAGTGGACAGGTATTTGGACAGCAGGATCTTGGAGCGGCTGGCAGATCGAATCAAAAGTAGCTTGATTGTCCCCCAGGAAAACTCCCCAGCCACACTGGTTGCCCCGACGATAATGGTGAACAGAGTGATCAGACTTGTGACATCCGCTGTTTTGTACATATAGCCCCACAAGGTCTGTCCTTCGGGGACGATCTCATGATCGATCCGGTGTTGGTTGATTTGGATGTTCTTTTCATAATGTTCCTTCGCATTGGGAGGGATGTCTTTACTCTTCAATAATTTTTTATCCTGTTTCACTTGTTTCTCCAGCTTTTGCTTCCAGTTGGGGCCCAGGTCATCATCCCCAAAAAGATTCTGTTTGATCATGATCCCCAGGACTCCTGTCGCCAACAACAGCAGGCCGATCATAACCCAGGTGCCGATCCGGCGGAAAATCTTCATGTTTTCGTTTTGCACCAGGCGGACTAAGTTAAACAATTTGTGTACCTCCTGTCAATTCGAGGAATTCATCCTCCAAGGTCCGGGT
>CAUGKZ010000188.1 GCA_959600065.1 uncultured Kroppenstedtia sp.
TCACGCCGCCCTTGATGCAATCAGCAATCGAGAGCGTGAATATCTGTTGTACCGTTTCGGATTTGAGGACAATATAGAGCATCCTTTGACGGAGACAGCGGAGCATTTCTTCCTGTCAGAGAGCAGAGCGAAATCCACGGAGAGGCTGGCTTTGGATAACTTCTGGCTGGAGCTGCCGTGGTGGTATTGATTGAGTATTATACCTTCCCCTAGTATTCCTGAGAACACTAAACGGCACCGTTCGCCTAAGGGACGGTGCCGCGAAGATTTTTGCAGCTCACGTCAATGGTAATGTTTCACCTTCAACTGCTCCAAACTCTTGAATTTGTATCCCTGTTTTCTTGCATCCTCAATGATTTTCTCTAAGGCTTCCGCATTATCTCTGGAGACAGAGTGAAGGAGAATCACTGCACCGGGATGAAGCTGAGACATCACCTTTTGGTAAGCATAGTTTCCACATTTTTGCTGCTTCGGATTCCAATCCGAATAAGCCACCGACCAAAAAACAGTGGTATATCCCAGCTCTTTGCTGGTGGCCAAGGTCTGCTCGCTAAAAATTCCCCGGGGCGGACGTTCAAAATGCATTTCTTTTTGATCCGTCTGACGCGCGACTTCCTTCTGGACTTTGGACAGTTCCTCCTTCATCTTATGGACAGGGATTTGAGACATGTCGGGATGACTCCAGGAGTGATTCCCGATCACATGTCCTTCTTTCACCATTCGCTGGATCAATTCAGGCTGATCCTTAACATAATGGCCTGTCACAAAAAAAGCAGCTGGCACCTTTTTCTTTTTTAAAACATCCAGTACCTGGGTGGTATACCCGTTTTCATATCCGTTATCAAAGGTGAGATACAACTCTTTTTGAGCTGGATCCCCGAGAAAGATCGCGTCCTGTTTTCGCAGGATTTCCATGAACCCTTCCTGTGCAATGGAAGCGAGCTGGCCGTCTTTACTCTTTTTGAAACCAAAGTGATAAGGTTTTGTCCCGTGCGCCGCAGCGGAATGGAGAGTCAAAAAGGATGCGATGACCAGGATGGAAACGAGTGCAAACCAGGGGGTACGCTTCACGACATGTCACTCCTTTATTTGAGATCAGGCGTGTGGATTCACCTATTTTGGATCTACGCCTTCTGAAGAGGCATTAGGTAATATCTCGCGTGGACGAAGGACCATCCAACCAAATAAAGGGGTTAAACCCAAATCATAACGGATGACTGATCCCTCCAAGCAGACTGCCAATAAGAAAACCTTGACACGGGTTTTCGCGACTGATATGATAACCAAGGTGTAAAGATGTTTGGCTTGACGGGATGCGAGGTGGGCTCATGTTGGAAGAGACAACCCGGGTCAACCTGCTTTACGATTTCTATGCTCCTTTATTGACGGAGAAACAGCGGCAGGTGATGGAGTTGTATTTCCATGAAGACTGGTCCTTTGGGGAGATCGCGGATCATCTCGGGATTTCCCGTCAAGGGGTTCACGAGACCGTCAAGCGCTCCCGGAGTGCAATGGAAACCCTGGAGGAAGAGTTGGGACTCCTCACCAAACACATCCGCAGACGAAAGCTGGCCGGCAGCATTATGGAAAAGCTGGCTGACCATCCGGAGCAGAAGGATGTGGGAGAACTGCTGGAGGAACTTTTGGGCATAGATTGACCGGTGATGACCGGGATCACATAACGGGGAGGCTTTATCGCATGGCATTTGAAGGGTTGTCCGAACGGCTGCAATCGGCCCTCGCCAAGCTGCGCGGCAAGGGAAAGGTGAGCGAAGCGGATGTGAAAGCCGCGATGCGGGAAGTCCGCCTGGCCCTCCTCGAAGCCGACGTCAACTATAAAGTGGTGAAAGACTTTGTGTCTAAAGTGCGGGAACGCGCTGTCGGACAGGAAGTGCTGAAAAGCCTGACGCCCGGCCAGCAGGTGATCAAGGTTGTCAACGAGGAGCTTTCCAGCCTCATGGGCGGGACCCAGGAAAAACTGAACCTCACTTCCAAACCGTCAGTGATTCTGATGGTTGGGCTTCAGGGAGCGGGGAAGACCACCACAACCGGGAAATTGGGACGCTATCTCAAAAAGCAGAACCGGAATCCGCTCCTCGTGGCAGGGGACGTCTACCGACCGGCGGCCATCCGGCAGTTGGAGGTCCTCGGAGACCAGGTACAGTTACCGGTCTTCACCATGGGGGACAAGGAAAACCCGGTCCGGATCGCTGTCGATGGGGTGGCCCAAGCCAAAGAAGCAGGACATGATACTGTTCTGATCGACACCGCGGGTCGCCTTCATATTGATGAGACGATGATGGATGAACTGAAAGCGATCAAGGAGAAGGTGCAACCAGACGAAATTCTGCTGGTGGTGGATGCGATGACCGGTCAGGATGCCGTCAACGTCGCGGACAGTTTCAACCGGGAGCTGGGATTGACCGGGGTAGTTCTGACCAAGCTGGATGGAGACACCCGGGGAGGAGCCGCCTTGTCTGTCAAATCGGTGACGGACTGTCCGGTGAAATTCGTCGGGATGGGGGAAAAGGTGGATGCTTTGGAACCCTTCCACCCGGAACGGATGGCTTCCCGAATCCTGGGAATGGGGGATGTCCTCACTCTTATCGAAAAAGCCCAATCCTCCGTCGATCAGGAGAAGGCGAAGGACCTGGAGCGGAAACTTCGCACCCAGCAGTTCACCTTTGATGACTTTCTCGAACAGATGGAGCAGGTGCGTAGCATGGGTCCCTTGGATGAATTGCTTGGGATGATGCCGGGGATGGGACAGATGAAAAACATGAAAAATCTCCAAGTGGATGAAAAACAACTCACCAAAGTGGAGGCGATCATCCGGTCCATGACCCGACAAGAAAAACAGAATCCCGAGGTCATCAACGCAGGACGGCGCAGGCGAATTGCCCTTGGCAGTGGGACTACAGTGCAGGATGTCAACCGCCTGATCAAGCAATTTATGGATATGAAGAAGATGATGAAGAACTTTTCCTCCATGTCCAAAGGAAAGAAAAAGAAAGGCGGGAAACTTAAGTTTCCCTTTATGCCCTGAAGAGGAGGTGAAAATCCAATGGCAGTAAAGATCCGTTTGAAACGAATGGGCGCCAAGAAATCCCCGTTCTATCGTCTGGTGGTGGCCGACTCTCGTGCTCCCCGCGACGGTCGTTTCATCGAAGAAATCGGGTACTACAACCCGCTGACCCAACCGGTTCAAGTCAAGATTGATGAGGACAAGGCGATGAAATGGCTGAACACGGGTGCCCAACCTTCCGATACGGTGAAAAACCTGTTCCGGAAAGAAGGCATTCTGAAAAAGTTGCACGAAGCCAAAAACCAAAAGTAATCTCAAGCTGAAACCATCCGGCCTGAGGGGGAGTCAGATTGAAGGAACTGGTAGAGGTGATCGCCCGGGCGTTGGTGGATCATCCAGATGCCGTTCGTGTCCGGGAGGCAGAAGATCCAGACCGCCTCGTCCTACAACTTTCCGTCGCCCCGGAAGATATGGGCAAGGTGATCGGAAAACAAGGTCGAATCGCCAAGGCGATCCGCACGGTGGTTGGCGCCGCCGCTGTGCGGGAACAGAAACGGGTTATGGTAGAGATCCGCTGACCCGCCTGTGGAGAGTTTGAAAGGAGGGCGCTTCATGCAGGAACCGGATCAATTGACAGTGGGGCGGATCACCGGTACCCACGGCATCCGGGGGGAGGTTCGGGTTCATTCGCGGACAGATTACCCAGAGCTTCGCTTCGCCCCCGGCACTCCACTTTTCCTGATTCATCCGAGTCTGGAGGAGGGGCAGCCGGTCACTGTGGTCCGCGCTCGTCCGCACAAGGACTTCTGGTTGGTGCAGTTCGAGGAGTGGACAAACATCAATCAGGCGGAACCTTTCAAGGGCGGACTACTAAGGGTCAGCCGAGAGGAAGCGGTGGAACCGGAAGAGGACGCTTTTTACCTGCATGAAATCATCGGGTCCCGAGTGGTGACCACAGAGGGCGAATCTGTGGGGGTCGTCACTGAGATTCTGCAGCCTGGGGCCAACGATGTTTGGGTGATCCAGAAAGACGGCGGCGGGGAAGTCCTCATCCCTTTTATCGAAGATGTAGTCCGGAAAGTGGATCCGTCGGCCCGGCAGGTGATCATCCGTTGGATGGAAGGGTTGGAGTGATTGAGGTGACACGGCTTTGCGTTTCGACGTCTTGACATTGTTTCCAGAGATGTTTGAGGGCTTCTTTTCTTCCAGTGTGATCGGTCGCGGGATTGAGGAAGGGCGGGTCTCGGTTTCGGTTACGAACTTCCGGGATTACAGCACTAACAAACACCGAACCGTTGACGATACTCCCTATGGGGGTGGCGGCGGAATGGTGTTGAAACCGGAGCCTTTATTCCGTGCGGTGGATGAACTGATCCGGGATGAACCGACCCGGCCCCGGGTGCTGATGATGAGCCCTCAAGGCATTCCCTTCACCCAGTCGAAGGCAGAGGAGTTGGCCAGTCACGATCATCTGATCCTCCTGTGCGGCCATTATGAAGGGTTTGATGAACGGGTCCGTCAACATCTGGTGGATGAGGAGATCTCTATCGGGGATTATGTGTTGACCGGCGGTGAGTTGCCGGCGATGGTACTGATGGATAGTGTGATCCGTTTGGTCTCCGGTGTTTTGGGTAACGAATCCTCAGCGGAAACCGACTCTTTTTCCATGGGATTGTTGGAGTATCCCCAGTATACCCGCCCCGCTGATTTTCAAGGGTGGAAGGTCCCGGAT
>CAUGKZ010000189.1 GCA_959600065.1 uncultured Kroppenstedtia sp.
GGGATTCGAACCCACGGTACGGGGAAAACCCGCACAACGGTTTTCGAGACCGCCTCCTTCAACCACTCGGACACCTCTCCGTAATGCCTGATAATTTATTATCATAGTTTAAATGCATGCTGAAGTCAAGGGGTTTTCTGCGGACCCCCTTGTCCAAACTTCAATTCCTGCGCTGCCTGAGATTGCGGAAAAAAGTTTTTAATAACTCCGCGCATTCCTGTTCCAAGATCCCCCCCACCACTTCCACCTGGTGATTGAAGCGGTCGTCCTGAGGGAGGTTCATCAGGGTACCGGCGCAACCGCCCTTGGGATCATAAGCACCATAGACCAGGGTGTCCAACCGGGACAAGAGGATGGCACCGGCACACATGGGGCAGGGCTCCAGGGTGACAACCAGTTCACATCCTGCTAACCTCCAGCCTCCCAGGCGGTCGGCGGCTTCCCGGATGGCGATTATCTCGGCGTGAGCGGTGGGGTCTTGATGGCTCTCCCGCAGGTTATGCCCTCGGCCGATAATCTCCCCCTCCCGTACTAGGATCGCACCAATCGGCACTTCTCCCTTCGCTTCCGCCTGCTCGGCTTCGCGGATCGCTTCCATCATCCACTGATCATAACTCACATCGCCACCGCCTCATCCTTTGCTACCGTGCAACTCCTTCTCTCCGGAAGCGCAATCCTGACAAAATCCGAAGATCTCAAACTTATGATCGGTAATAGTGAAATCTTCAGGCTCCCCAAGGATAGCATTCATGGGACAGACATTGAGTGAACGGGTCTTGCCACATTCCTTGCAGATCAGATGGTGATGGTGATGCTCCCCACCACAGTGAAAACGGTAGCGGCGCTCCCCCTCCCACTCCGTCCCCTCCACAATTCCCAGGTCCTCAAACAAGGACAGATTCCGATATACTGTATCCACGCTCAATCCTGGATACTCTCCCTGCATCTCCTCCAGGATCTGTTTCGCAGTCAGGTACCGGTTTTCTCGGTTGAAGATCTGTACCATTCTTTCCCGTTTTCCTGTGAATTTGTATCCTTGGGATTTCAATGTGTCCAAAGCCAGTTCCATATCCACCGCTTATCCCTCCTGAATCTTTCTCCCCTTGGCCAAGGTATGAAAGAGCCGTTTGCCTCCTGTGACCAGCAACAGGATCAAGACAGAGACCAGGATAATGGTCCCCCCCGATGCCCAGTCCAGATAAAACGCAGCGGCCAATCCACTCAAAACGGAAACCTCAGCGAGGAGGATCGACCAAAACAACGCTTGCCGGAAGCTGGATGCCAACTGCATGCCGGCGGCTACCGGCAAAGTGACCAACCCGGAAACCAACAAAATGCCGACGACTCGGATGGAGGCAGTGATCACCAAAGCTGTCACTAAGCTGAAGAGGAGGTGGATCCAGCGGCGGGGCACCCCTGAAAACACCGCAGCCTCTTCATCGAAGGAGAGAACAAACAACTCTTTGTAAAAAAGGATGACCATGACTGTCGCCAATATGCTTGCCGTGAAGATCGCTGTCAAATCCGATGAGCCCACGGTCAGAATACTGCCAAAGAGATAGCCCGCCACATCCACATTAAAACCATCGGCGGCACTGATCAACACTACACCGAGACCCACCCCACCAGAGAGAACTACTGGAATCGCCAACTCCTGGTATGAACGATACAGGTGGCGAAAACGATCTACAAACAAGGACGCCCCCGCTGAAAATACCATCCCCATATATAATGGATTCCACGATTGGAGGAGAGGAATATGTTTTTGTAGCAGAAGACCCGCCGCCACACCAGACAAGGTGACATGGGCCAGGGCATCGGCGATGAGGGAGAGTCTTCTCACCACTAAAAAAAGTCCGACCATCGGAGCGATCACACCGATGATCAACCCGGCGATGAGGGCCCGTTGCATAAAATCATAATGAAGTATCATGTCCATCATAACAGAGGATGCGTCGCCTTCGCATCCACCCCTCCTTTTGGAACGGAGCCGGCAGGATTACCGGACGCCGCCATCGCGATTCTATCTCCCTCATTCCACATCGATGGACCGCCTCCCTCAGCCAGAGAGTGCCCCCGGTTCAACCAAATCACTCGATCCACTCGGTCCGCCACGGCCTGCAGATCATGGGTGATCAGCAGGAGGGAGAGTCCCTTCTCCCGGTGAAGGTGACTCAGCAAGTGGTGGAAATCCCGAACGGAAGGGGAGTCCACCCCAACGGTAGGTTCATCCAGGATCAAAAGGTCCGGGTCACTCACCAGTGCTCTGGCGATAAAGGTTCGTTGTTGCTGCCCGCCAGAGAGGCGACCGATTCGCTGACCAGCTAGAGCGCTGAGACCGACCTGGTGGATCACTTCTTCCACCCGCATCCAATGTTGTTTCTTCATCCGCCGGAACAGCCCCAGCTTCCCAGTCAGTCCTGTTGCGACCACTTCCCTGACAGTGGCCGGGAAATCGAGGTTAAAGCTGTTCGCCTTTTGAGACACATAACCGATCCGGGACCATTCCCTAAATCGATTCACCGGCTGGCCGAAGAGAAAGATTCTCCCTGAATCAGGTGGCATGGAACCGAAGGCCAGTTTGATCAATGTCGATTTACCGGAACCGTTGGGACCGGCCAAAGCCAGAAATTCACCGGATTCCAAAGTCAGATCAACTTCCTCCAGCACCGGTCGGTGATCATAAGAAAAATGGACCCGTTCCATTTTCAGCACAGATTCTTCCATTTCTCGCCCGCGCCGACCCCCATATCGACCGCGGCTCCCTCCTTTTTATGCAGGCTTGGATGAAGTCATTATACCGGAACTCTGCCTCTTTGTAAATCGTAATAATTACGTTTTATTCACAAATAAAAAAGACAGGGTAACCCCCCCGTCCTGATTTTCTAACATCTATCGTCGATTCACCTTTTGTCATCTGCCTGAACGACTCTTGCAACCTCTGCCGTCACTGAGGAAGCAATTTATTGTTCATCGGCAACCTGGGCAGAATCCATGAACACCTGATTCTTCATATACTTATGGAATAGGATTTCCCCCATTGCGATAAAAAAAGCTGACATGAAAGAAGCGGCTCCCAACGGAGCGAAGGCTCCAAGCAAAATAGGAGCCAACACCCAGATTCCAAACCACGTGAGAGCCAGGTCGGCCATCGTCGCCACAACATTTCCAAATCGGGGCAGGATCAATAAGTCTCCGATTAAAAACGAAACAACAGTTAATACAATACTTGCGGTAAAGACAGACGGAAAGGAAATGACACGAAAAGATGCTAAAACCAGCCACAGTATGACGAAAGTCATTGCAAACTTGATCAGCAACGCTTTAAGGTACCTCACCACACTTCTTCCCTTCTCCATGGATTATTTTCAGGATGTCCTTTGTCCCAGAAACTACTCATCATTTTTTCCATTTGAGTATCAAAAAGCCCGCCCGTCTCCATGGGGAAGGAGACAGGCGGGCTTTTTTTACTCATCCGTTATCCACTGCTATCCTCGATTTCAACTTGCGGGGCAGGGTCCGCCACAACCATTCTGCCAGCTTACGCAACAGCCATGCCGCGAGCCCGATTCCGATCAGGATTCCGGCCTTCTCCATGATCACCTCTGTATCCCCAGTAGAAATGACTGCCCGCAAGCCCTCAATGGAATAGGTCATGGGCAGGAAGGGGCTAACCTCCTGGAAGAAGGTGGGCAACAGATCCACGGCATAGGTACCTGCGCTAGAGGTGAGTTGAAACATCAGTAACAATATCGCGATAAAACGTCCCACATCCTTAAAGGCTGAGACCAGGAAGTGATTGATCGATGTAAACACAATGCCTGTGATTACTGCAAACAGATAGAGCCAGCCTTCATGTTCCGGTTCAATCCCCACCCAGTGAATCAGGACGAAAACAAGCAACAGCGCTTGCAGGGTACCCATCAACAGGGCAGAGCTCCCGGAGAAGGGGCGGGTGTCATTTCCGAGCAACGGCCGTTTCAGATCCATGACAGTGAAGAAGATCATTGCTCCCACCCAGAGAGACAGGGAGACGAAGTAAGGTGCGAAACCAGTAGCATAATTGGGTATCGGATGAACGCGCTCTTTATCCACCTGGACCGGATCGGCGATCTGGTCCGCCTTCAATCCCTTTCCTGCCAGTGCTTCTCGCGCCGCATTCACCCCTTCGGCCAACTTGTCGGCCAAAGTGTTTTGTCCATCGGAGATTTCGTCCAACCCGTGTGAAAGTCCCTTCAACCCAGTGGAAAGTTTGACCAAACCGTCAGACAGTTTTCCCGGTGCTTGCGCCAACTGTTCCACGCCTTGATCCAGCTTTTGCCCTCCGGTCATCAGCTGATCCAGGCCTTCTTTCAGCTCGCCCAATTTTCCAGACAGGACAGTGGCACCAGAGTGAAGTTCCTTCACTCCCTTTAGTTGCTGGTCCATCCCCTTTTGAACCGCCCCAATTCCATCCACCACTTGGGTTTGACCCCCGTACATCTGATCGATGGAGTTTTGTGCCTGTTTCAGGTCCTGTTCCAAGCGAGTAGCCCGCTCCAACAAGCCGGTATGTGCCCTTCGATTCTCCTCCAGCGCCTTCTTCAGCTGAACTGCGTCCGGATCATCGGCTAATTCGGGATGTTTTTGGATCATCTGTTTATAGCGTTGATCCGCTTCACTGCTGTGACTCTGCAATTTGCGAGCCATCTCGGAGATCGCCGCCGCTCCCCGTTCCAGTTTCGGATTGTGAATAATATCTTTGA
>CAUGKZ010000190.1 GCA_959600065.1 uncultured Kroppenstedtia sp.
CGCTTTGGCAGCACACGACTCCCTTCCGCTGCCCATTTTCCGGTTAATCAACAGCTCTGACTTCTTAAATCAAATCTACTATATTTTCATAGGTTAAATTATTATTTGGTTTAGCTTCCGAATTTCCACATACTACTAGAACGTAAACCGAAAACCTGCCGTAGGGAATTTCTGCGGCTATTTTTAAGTTCACCTATGGAAAACCTATTCCCCGGCTTTTGGCACAGTCCTTTACTTTTCCGTCCTCCCTTTTCAACATCAGATCAGTGGGAATCCACTTTTCTGTTGACTTTTTTTCCAGAGTGGGCGTACAATGAAAATAACCATTTTGCATTAGGCCAACATTTGTTTCTCAAACAAACAATTTACACCGATAGAAAGAAAGATAGTCCGAGCCACATATCGCCGGAATGAAAAAGGGGAGAGTGAGATGTCTTTTCAAAAAAGGGGAGCGATCCAGTACCCGCGGATGAAAGTTTTTATCTCCATCCTATTGATTGCTTCGCTGTTGATTCTGTCGGCTTGCGGATCCGGGGGAGATACTGCTGTCCCCCAGGACCGTCCCATCGAGGTGACCGCCACCACAGGTATGGTTGCTGACATCGTCAAAAATGTCGGAGGGGATCGGGTCCACGTCTCCGCACTGATGGGACCTGGCGTCGACCCCCATCTGTATAAGGCCTCCCAGGGGGACATCGGAAGGCTGGCTAAAGCTCATATGATTTTTTACAGTGGAATTCATTTGGAAGGAAAAATGACAGAGATCTTGTCCAAGCTCAGTCAAGAAAAGCCGGTCATTCCCGTGGCTGACGCGATCGAAAAGAAGAAGTTGATGAAAACCGGCGACAACCAATATGATCCCCATGTCTGGTTTGATGTGCAACTCTGGATGGAAGCGGTCAAGTCCGTGGACCGGGAACTATCCAAAGCAGACCCCCAGCATAAGGACGACTATCACCGACGAGCACAAAAGTATCTCGCACAATTGGAAGAGCTGGATCAGTACGCCCGGGAGCAAATCAAAAGCATTCCCCAGGAGCGCCGGGTGATGGTTACCGCTCATGACGCCTTCGGCTATTTCGGACGCGCCTATGATATTGAGGTAGTCGGGCTCCAGGGAATCAGCACCGCTTCAGAGTACGGTCTGAAAGATGTTCGACGGATCGTCAACCTCCTGGCGGATCGTAAAATCAAGGCTGTCTTTATGGAATCCAGCGTGCCCAAACGTTCCATTCAGGCCGTTGTGGAAGGCACCAAGAAAAAAGGACACACCATTGACATTGGCGGGGAGCTATTCTCCGATGCGATGGGAGAAGATGGTACGAAAGAAGGCACTTACATCGGCATGGTCCGATATAATGTGGACACCATTGTATCCGCGTTGAAATAAATTTTCCAGGGGAGGGAATCCTTATGCAACCGTCACACGCCCCCGTCTCTGTACGGGATCTGTCTGTCGCTTATGACCGAAAACCTGTCCTCCGGGACATTCAGTTTCAGGCACCAGAAGGAAAACTGATCGGAATTATCGGCCCTAACGGCGCCGGGAAATCGACCTTGATCAAAGCCATCCTGGGTCTCTTGCCTCTGACTGGCGGAGAAGTGGAAATTTACGGAAAACCATATAAAGAACAACGCTCCATCGTGGGATACGTTCCCCAACGAGAATCAGTGGACTGGGACTTTCCCACCAACGCTTTAGATGTGGTTCTGATGGGCAGTTATGGAAAATTGGGTTGGTTTAGACGCCCTAAAAGGGAAAACCGGGAGTTTGCGTTGGAATGTTTGGATAAGGTGGGGATGGCCGATTTCGCCAAGCGACAAATCAGCCAACTCTCCGGCGGCCAGCAACAGCGAGTCTTTTTGGCTCGCTCTCTGGCCCAGGATGCCCGAGTCTATTTCATGGATGAGCCCTTTGTCGGTGTGGACGCAGCGACGGAGAAAGCCATCGTCAATATCCTCAATGAATTGAAGGGGCAGAAGAAAACGGTCCTCGTTGTTCATCATGATCTGCAGACCGTACAAGAGTACTTCGACTGGCTCTTGATGCTCAATATGAGACAGATTGCCATGGGACCGACTCCGGAGATCTTTACGGTGGAAAACCTGCAGAAAACTTATGGCGGTCGGCTGACAGTGCTTCCGGAAGTATTGGCTGCGAGGTGAAAGTCATGACTGAAATAGAGAACTTCTTGGCCGATCCCAATACGATTTGGGTCCTGGTGGGAACGATTTTGCTGGGGCTGTCCAGTGGAGTCGTTGGTTCCTTCGCATATCTTAGAAAACGCGGATTGATGGGGGATGTCCTCTCTCACGCCGCTCTTCCCGGTATTTGTCTAGCCTTCCTATTGACTGGGTCCAAAAATCCCTTTTTCTTTCTGATTGGTGCCACTGTCACAGGAATTCTCGCCTCCTTGGCGATCAACGCGATCACCCGTTTCTCCCGGATCAAGGAAGATACCGCCCTAGGATTAACCTTGTCCGTCTTTTTCGGCATCGGAATTGTTTTCCTGACTCATATCCAACACAGTGACCAGGGAAATCAGTCGGGACTGGATAAATTCCTGTTTGGACAGTCCGCCTCCCTGGTCGGGGAAGATGTATGGGTGATGGGGGGAGTCGCTCTCTCATTGCTCCTGTTGTCCCTCCTCTTTTTCAAGGAGTTCAAGATCCTCTGTTTTGATCCTGGATTTGGTAGAAGTTTAGGCTTTCCTACCGGGATTCTGGATACGATCCTGATGATTATGCTGGTGGTGGCTGTGGTGATCGGACTGCAAGCCGCCGGGGTCGTCCTGGTGGTCGCTCTCATCGTCACTCCCGCAGCAGCCGCCCGCTATTGGACGGAACGACTCGATGTGATGCTGGTCCTTTCTGCTATTCTCGGCGGCTTGTCCGGTGCCCTGGGGACCGTGCTGAGCTCCCTTTCATTTCATCTCCCCACCGGACCGCTGATTGTCGTTGCCGCTACCATCATCTTTGTGATCTCGATGGTTTTCTCCCCTCGTCGGGGATTGCTCGCGAAGGCGATTCGACTGACACGGGCCCGGAAGCAGTTGGCGCGAGAGCGCGTGCTACAGGTTCTCTATGAACGTCGGGAGCAGGGAGATTTTAGTGATGTGGAAACCCATACCCTCTTGCTCAACAATCCGATGCCCCCTCGCAGACTGAGAGCCGCCCTCCGTTATCTTCAAAAGAAACAGTGGGTTCAACTAAACCCCACCCAGGGGCGTCTCTACATTCAATTGACAGAGGAAGGGGCGGTGCAAGCCTATCAAACCGTCCTCCGCCATCGGATGACCGAGGTTTGGATCATGCACGAAAGTGAAATCGGAGGAAGCATTCGGGATCGAGAGGATGGAATGGTGGCCGACAATATCCCGCCGGCCTTATTTGCCCCACTTTGGGACCTGCTCCAGCGTCATGGCATGGAACCGAAATGGAACCCAGAATCCGGGGCTTCCCCTCTCAGGGAAGGAGGAATCTCTTCATGAGCATGGGATGGACGATTATGTTGACAGGAGCGATGGTGGCAGCCTCCTGCGGATTTTTGGGATGTTTCCTGATTCTGCGGCGTATGGCCATGCTAGGGGATGCGATCAGTCACGCTGTCCTTCCAGGGATCGTCATCGCTTTCCTTGTTAGTGGTAGCCGAGATTCCCTTCCCATGTTGCTCGGAGCTGCTGCCTTGGGTCTGCTCTGTACATTTTTGATTCAGAGTCTACGCTCCCGGGGTGTGCAAAATGATGCCGCAATCAGTGTCACTTTCACTTTTCTGTTCGCCGTTGGCATCATTTTGGTCTCTCTGTTCACCCGCCAGGTGGATCTGGACCTGGATTGTGTCCTCTACGGGGAGATTGCCTATGTCCCCTGGGACACACTTACCTTCTTCGGTACCAACATCGGTCCGAAAGCCCTTTGGGGTGTAGGCATCTCCTTCCTGCTCAGCCTGATCGTGGTGGGCCTATTGTTCAAGGAGTTCAAGATCGTCTCCTTCGACCCACAGATGGCTGCTGCTCTGGGAATTCCTGTCTTGTTGATCCACTATCTGCTGATGGGATTGGTCTCCATCACTACAGTGGCTTCCTTTGAAAGCGTCGGTGCCATTCTGGTGGTGGCAATGCTGATCGTTCCCTCCGCGACCGCCTATCTGCTGACGGATCGGCTGGAACGAATGTTACTGATCAGTGTGGTGGTTGGAGTGCTCAGCTCCATTCTCGGCTACGGATTTGCCCTTCTATTTGATGCTTCCATCGCTGGCTCAATGACCGTAGCCGCTGGCGGCTTGTTCACCCTCGCCTTCCTCTTCTCCCCGCTCCACGGAGTCGTGACACGCTGGGTGATCCGTCGGCGCCTGCGCACTGCCACGGAGTAAACAAAAAAATTAACTCTGATTCAAGATGAAGAGAGCCCCCAGATCCGGGCTCCTTCCAGAGTTAAATGAACGAAATCTAAAACCCGCCAAAAACCTTGAAAAATCACGGTTTTTGGCGGGTTTTTCATCTGATTTAAACATATTGGATCAGGAGGCAACTCATTCGTTCTCTGATTCGTCGTCATTGATCTCTACATTGGCATAGACATTCTGAACATCGTCGTGATCTTCCAGCGCTTCGAGCAATTGAAGCATGGCGGTCACCTGGTCTCCAGTTAATGTCACTGTGTTTTGGGGGACCATCGTCACTTCTGCTGTGGAAAATTGGAATCCTTCCCCCTCTAAGGAATCCTTCACCTCTTCAAACTG
>CAUGKZ010000191.1 GCA_959600065.1 uncultured Kroppenstedtia sp.
GTCAGGAGGTTCCCCTTCCTGAAGATCCTCCTATTATCCCACTGATTCAGGTAGAGGATACACTGAGTGCCCTTCAGGAACTGGCGGCAGCATATCGGCAGGAGTTGGAAGTAAAAGTGGTGGGGATCACCGGTAGCAATGGGAAAACCACCACCAAGGATCTGACGGCTGCGATTCTGTCTACACGCTATCGAGTTCATCGGACCCAGGGGAACCTGAACAATCATATTGGACTCCCCCTCACACTGCTATCCATGCCACCGGATACAGAAGTGGCCGTGGTGGAGATGGGGATGAATCACGCAGGGGAAATCGCCCGCTTATCGAACATCGCCACTCCGGATCTGGCGTTGGTGACCAATATCGGGGAAGCGCATCTGGAGTTTCTCGGTAGCCGAGGGGCGATTGCCGATGCCAAATTGGAAATTCGAGAAGGCTTGCCTTCTTCTGGGACGTTGATCATTAATGGCGATGAACCCTTGTTGCAGGAACGCCTCGTCGGTGAGAAACGCCCTGTAATCCGGGTCGGCTTCGAAGAGTCCAATGAGGATCGCATCCTGGATCTAGAATTGAAGGGGAGGTCGGGGCTTGCCTTTTCCTCCTCTGCCACACATACTCGATTTGAAACTGGGTTGATGGGCAAACACAACGCCTTGAATGCTCTGCTGGGAATTCAGGCCGCTCGGTTGCTGGGATTGACGGAAACCGAGATCCAGGAGGGATTGAAAAGGGCTGAGGGTTCAGGAAGGCGTCTGGAAACTTCCCTGGCTTCCAATGGCATGCTCGTGGTGGATGATTCATACAATGCCAGCCCAACCGCAGTACGGGCAGCCATCGACTGGCTCACCTCTCTGGAAGGCTACGGAGAAAAATGGGTCTTGCTAGGGGATATGTTGGAATTGGGAGTCCAAGAGGAGGCCCTTCATCGGGAAGTGGGCAGTTATGCCTTCCAGCAGGGAATCTCTCAGGTGTTCACACTAGGAGAGCGGGCTCGCTGGATCGCAGAGGGTGCCCGTGCCGCCGACCCAGATCGGCCGGTGACCCATTTCAACTCGGTTGAAGAAGCAGTCAAAACCCTTCGCCAGCAGGGAGGATCAGGGATTGCCTTGTTGGTCAAAGCTTCCTTGATGGCCCGTCTGGACCGGGTTGTGCAGCAACTTACAAAAGGAGAGATCCAAGGGTAAATGGATATGAGACTGATCCTGGTTCCCCTCGCTGTGGCCTTTGGCCTGGGCGTATTGCTGGGACCTTTCGTCATTCCGGTCCTGCGACGTTTGAAGTTCGGTCAGGCGATCCGGGAAGAAGGGCCCAAGGCCCACATGAAAAAAGCAGGAACTCCCACCATGGGGGGAACCATTTTCCTAACCGTTTTGGTGTTGACAGCTATTCCGTTGAGCAATGTATTCTTTTTTGAACGGCTCTCGGATTTATTCTTTCTTCTGTTTGCCACATTGGGATATGGCATTTTGGGTTTTATGGATGACTATATCAAGGTCGTGATGAAGCGCAACTTGGGATTGACAGCGCGGCAGAAACTGCTGGGTCAGCTCTTTATCGGCCTGGTTCTGTTCTGGGTATTGTGGGAGGTGCGGATTGTTCGGGGGGAGAACCCGGCGATCTCCAACATCGGGATCCCAGGAACCGATATCCATTTCCAACTGAGCTGGTTGTATCTGCCTTTGTTGGTGATCGTGATGATCGCTGCTTCCAATGCGGTGAATCTGACAGATGGTTTGGATGGTCTGGTGGCGGGAACGGCTGCCATCGCCTATGGTGCCTACGCAGTCATCGGGATGGTTCAAAGCAACTATATGGTGGTCATCTTTTCCGCTGCGGTGGTGGGTGCCTTGTTGGGCTTTTTGGTTTTCAATGCCCATCCAGCCAAAGTGTTTATGGGGGACACAGGGTCCCTCGCCTTGGGTGGAGGACTGGCTGCTTTGGCGGTGATCACTAAGACAGAGCTTTTGTTGCCGATCATCGGGGGTGTGTTTGTGGTTGAGACCCTTTCGGTGATGATTCAAGTGCTCTCCTTCAAAATCAGGGGGAAACGGATCTTCCGCATGAGTCCCCTCCACCATCACTTTGAACTGGTAGGTTGGTCGGAATGGCGGGTGGTCACCACCTTTTGGTTCGCCGGCTTCTTGTGCGCCGCCTTGGGTATTTACCTGGAGGTGTTCCTGAAGTGAAGCCGTCTGACGAGGGATATACAGGCAAGAAAATCCTGGTATTGGGTCTGGCCCGCAGTGGAATGGCCGTGGCTCGGCTTCTCTGCCGCTTAGGGGCGAAAGTTACAGTAAATGATCGCAAGTCTCGCAGAGAAGCACCGGAGGCGGAAGAGCTGGAGAAGGCGGGGATCCAGGTGGTATTGGGCGGACACCCGGAAGGATTGATCCACCAAGAGTGGGATCTTCTGGTGAAAAACCCGGGTATCCCTTACCGAGTGCCTTTGTTACAGGAAGCAGAGACACAGGGGATCCCGGTGGTCACCGAGGTGGAGATCGCCTGGCAATTGACGGAGGCGTCGATGATCGGGATCACCGGCTCTAACGGAAAAACGACCACCACCTCCTTGGTGGGGCGCATGCTGGCCAGAGGGGGGATCCCGGCCCGTGTAGCGGGGAATATCGGGATGGCTTTGTCCGAGGTGGCCCCTGATATGGGAGAAGAAGAGTGGCTGATCTCCGAGCTGAGTAGCTTCCAACTGAAAGGGACACGCCGTTTCCGTCCGCGGATCGGGGCGCTGCTCAACTTGGTCCCTGCTCATCTCGATTATCACGGTTCCATGGAGGATTATCTGGACTCGAAGCGCAAGCTCTTTGCCAACCAACAACCGGGAGATATTGCTGTTTTGAACCGGGACTCCGAGGTGTGCCGCGAGCTGGCTCCTCAGCTGAGAGGGGATGTGTGGTGGTTCAGCCGTCGGGAAGAGGTAGAGAGGGGTTTGATGGTGAAGAAGGGGTGGGTGACCGCCCGCTTACCTGGCGGGGAGGAGCTTTCCCTGCTACCCGTCTCCCAGGTCCAGCTACCAGGGGTTCATATGGAGAACGCTCTGGCGGCATCGGCGATTGCCTTGGCGGCAGGTTGTTCCGCAGATGCTCTCCGGGAGGAATTGCGGACTTTTACCGGGGTGGAGCATCGGTTGGAATTTGTGGCCACCGTCGATGGGATACGCTACTACAATGATTCAAAGGCGACCAATGGAAAAGCAGCTACTTCAGCGATGGAATCCTTTACGGATCCGATTATTCTCATCGCTGGCGGCTTGGACAGAGGTGTCGATTTCCACGAGTTGGTTCCGGTGTTCCAACAGCGGCTCAAAGGGATTGTCACCTATGGGGAAGCGGGGGATATTCTACTAAAACGGGCGGAGGAAGCTGGGGTTTCCTTGCGGGAGAAAGCAGAGGAAATCGCTGACGCGGTGACCCGAGCCTCTCATCTCGCCACTACTGGAGATGTTGTTCTTTTGTCCCCAGCCTGTGCCAGTTGGGATTTGTACACCTCATTTGAAGAACGGGGAAGCATTTTTAAACAAGCCGTGCATAATCTTTAAACAGGGCTTGCCCCTAAACTCTTCACTGAGGTGAAAACGTCCATGGCCAAACCGCGGAGAACACCGGATCTGGTGATTATCATCGTGATCCTGCTGTTATTGACGATCGGCGTCATCATGGTGTACAGTGCCAGTGCCGCTTATTCCCATCATAAGTTTGATGACAGCTTCTTCTATGCGAAACGTCAGATGCTGTTTGCCGCTTTGGGCGTTTTTTTGATGTGGATCGTATCCAGGCTGGATCCCGAACTCTTTTATCGCTGGGCCAAACCGGGGCTCATCGTTTGTTTTTTTCTGTTGGTGCTCGTTCTCATCCCTGGTGTTGGCATGGTGCGCGGGGGTGCCCGCAGTTGGTTAGGGATCGGAGCCTTCAGCATTCAACCTTCGGAGTTTATGAAGTTGGCCGTCATTCTGTTTTTGGCACGTTATCTGTCAGATCATGCCCGTCAGACGGATACCTTCACTCGGGGGATGCTGATGCCGCTGGTCTACTCTGGGGTCGCTTTTGCCCTCATTATGATGCAACCGGATCTGGGGACGGGGACGGTTCTGATGGGCACGGCTGCTGTGTTGATCTATACGGCAGGAGCGAGGATGAAGTACCTGTTCAGCCTTTGCCTGGCGGGAGTCCTCGGCTTTGCTGGTTTGGTGTTGGCGGCACCTTACCGGATTCAGCGGATCACTGCCTTTCTCGATCCTTGGCAAGATCCCTTAGGAGCCGGTTATCAGGTGATCCAGTCTCTGTTTGCCATCGGACCGGGAGGTTTGATGGGATTGGGGCTGGGACTCAGTCGGCAAAAACATTTGTATCTGCCTGAACCGCACACGGACTTTATTTTCTCCATCCTTGCAGAAGAAATGGGCTTTCTCGGTGCCGGAACGGTAATCATCCTCTTTGCCGTGCTGGTATGGAGGGGGCTCCGAGTGGCGATAATGGCTCCAAATCAGTTTCACAGTTTGATCGCTGCCGGAGTGACGGGGGTGATCGTGATTCAGGCTGTGATCAATATTGGGGTGGTGACGGGAGCCTTTCCGGTGACCGGGATCACCCTGCCCTTTCTCAGTTATGGTGGTTCTTCTCTCACTCTGACCTTGGCGGCGGTGGGGATTCTGTTAAACTTGTCCCGATACACCGAATGACACGCGGATTCAGTCCGGTGGGACAGGAGAATGGGGTAGATCTGAGC
>CAUGKZ010000192.1 GCA_959600065.1 uncultured Kroppenstedtia sp.
GACGCTCTTGCCTCTGCTGATGTGATTATTCTGCCGGACAGCCAGAATGTGATGGAAGACTGGCATCATTGGGAGAAAAGAGGGTTATCCACTGAACTCCGGTGCAGGATGAAGCAAGGTGCGCGGGTGGTGGGAATCTGCGGAGGGTATCAGATGTTGGGGCAGTCGCTTGAATACACCTCTCAGAGGCTTCCGGGTTTAAATCTTTTCCCTGTGAATACTCTGGTCTCTGCGAAAAAAAGAACTGCTAGAGTAAAGGGAGTGGTGACTTCGGAGCGGCTGGCGGGACTACCTGTGGAAGGAGATCAGATCCAGGCGGGGGGGATGCGACGGATCTCCGGCAGTATGAACCATCCTTTCCTCCAGGTGATCGAGGGGGAATCCCTTTATGACGGAGGGCAGATCACCCCCGATGGCCGTCATTGGGGAGTGGACCTCCATGGGATTTTTGCCAACGATTCCTTTCGCAGAGAATGGCTGAACGACATTCGCCGGGAGAAAGGATGGGAGCCGGTGGAAGGGATCATTTATTACCGAAAGTTGAGGGAAGCCGCTTTGGATCGGCTGGCGGATCATGTTAAAACCTATACCGATATGGACCGGTTGTACCGGATTCTGGGTTGAACCCCATGGAAGGACTTGGACTAGTGCCCCCTCAGAGAATATTGTGTGGAAAATCACAGAAAGGTAAGGATGGTGGGGATTTGATTCGCCTTTGCGCTCTTTGCAAGAGATCGGAGCCGCCCCACCATCCTGCCTCCGCCTTGCTGAAAATCAAAATCAAAGTTGCCTTGAGGGGCACCAGCCAGAACTTTGGTGCCGACATGTGGCCCACCTGGCTTTGGATGGATCAGACACTGGAAGTATTCAGAGGGTTGGGATGGGTTTTCACATTCCACTTTCGTTGTTTTTTTACAATATTTCCAGGAGTGGGCAGAAGAGTCATTAGAAGGAGTACAAAAAAGGCATTTCCATGTGGAAATGCCTTTTTTGAGGTGAGAGGAAATCCGATTCCTTTTAGGTTTCAAGAAATGAATCCTTGCGATGGGCAGGAAGACTCTCACGATCGGTTTGGGAAGGGTTTTTCTTTTCCGATTCGCTGAGGACCCCTTTTAATGTTTGTACCTCTTGATGCAGGTCTCTAATTTCCTGTAGCAACAGTTCATTGAATTTTTCCTTTTTCTTCTCCTGTTCCTCTTCTTCCACTTTTTCTACCTTGTTTACAATCACTCCGATAAACAGATTTAGGATGACGAAGGTACCGATCAGGATAAAGGTGACACAATAGATCCAGGCCCAAGGTTCTTCCTTCATGAGAGGGCGCATCACCACACTGGACCACGAATCGAGGGTGACTCCTTGAAACAAGGTTAGCAATGTAACATGGAGAGAGCCGAAATACTCCGGTGACAACTCACGAAATAAAAAGGTCCCGATGACAGCAAATATGTAAAAAAAGATGCCCAACAACAGCATGATGTTTCCCATCGAAGGAATGGTCACCAACAGGGTCTCTACTAGCCTTCTTAGTGATGGAATCACCGATAGGGCACGTAAGACGCGCAATACCCTCAGTACCCGCAGGACCGTGATAAAGTGGGCGTGGATGAAAAATATACTTCCGGAGATCAATAAAAAATCAAATAGATTCCATGGATCACGAAAAAATCCGGAAATAGAACGACTTCCGAGTATACGCAAAATTAATTCCAGAGTAAAGATCCCGAGTAAGATTTGGTCCAATATCAAAAATAAATCTCCGTATTTCAGCGAAACGGATGGATATGCCTCCAATCCCACCATCGCTGCATTCATGAGGATTAGCCCGATGATGATCTTGTGAAACAGAGGATGTTGAACCAGATCTTCCAACCGGCGGCGCCCCCTGGCGATGCTGTCCTTGATGTTCATGAACCGTAAATCTCCTTTCATCATGAAAAAAACCGCCCTTTGGCGACTTTTTGTTTCTTTCATGGTCAGACATCCGGTGGACGGAGATGCCCCTCTCTTTTTCATGGATCACCTCCAGTAAAAATGAAGTATCCACTTGAATAGTGGGAGGATCGTCAGGAGCGTTGATTAACGGAAAAGGTCTGGGAATCGAGGGATAAGTAATGCAACTTGCGCCCACCGGAGCGAATTATGATACTTAAGATTTAACGTATTTCTTTAAACCTAAATCCGTCTAATCAAAAAGCCCGATCTTTTATACAATATCACAGCGGGGTGGATATGGTATAGTTTTTTTGTCAGGGCTGTTAAGTCAGAGGAAATGGGTGACGGGAAGGGAGAGAGTGGGATCTCCGACATCGAAGGAGGGTGGGGTTTCCAAGGAGGAACTGGGGCTCAGGACCGGCCCTGCACTCAAGCATGTCTGACCATTCCATGAAGAGAAGGAACACGATCTCCCCGCCCAAAAGCTAAGCAACATGACTGGGAGGACAACCCTTCACCTTGCTATAGGAGGCTGACCCATTGAAATTCAAGCTGATTCCATGGATCCCAGTTTTGATCATCAGTTTATTGGTTGCATGCAGTGGAGCCCAGACGGAATCCCATAACGAAGAGACCGAGCTTTATCTATTGGCTGCGGCCAGTCTGACAGATGTGGTTCAGGAAGTAAAAAAGGTATACGAACAGGAACACCGTCATGTGAAATTGGTCCCCAGTTTTGCATCCTCGGGTAAACTGCAACAACAGATTGAACAGGGGGCACCAGCAGATCTGTTTATTTCCGCTGGCGAAAAAGAGATGGATGTTTTGATCCAAGAAGGGCAGATCGTATCAGATCATCACCGATCTTTCTTACATAATGAGTTGGTGCTGATTGTGTCTCGAAATGAGGAAAAAATCAAAGGGTTTGAGGATTTGGCCCAGGCGAGTAAGATTGCTGTCGGCGAACCGAAGACGGTGCCTGCGGGGGAGTACTCCAAACAAACTTTACAGTTCATGAAATTGTGGGACTCGTTGCAATCCCGGATGGTGTTTGCTGGGGATGTACGGCAGGTGTTGACTTACGTGGAGACTGGGAATGTGGATGCTGGTTTGGTATATCGGACCGATGCGCAAACATCGGATCGAGTCACTGTGGCGGCAACAGCACCGGCTGGGAGTCATCGTCCGATCGTGTATCCCATGGGTGTAGTGAAAGGCTCTCCAAACCGGGAGGAGGCCGATCGATTCTATGATTGGCTGGATGGAAAAAAAGCGCGAGCGATTTTCCATAAATACGGGTTTCAGGATGCTGCAGAGAAATGATGGAGTCCGGTTTTTGGTTCCCTGTCCGTCTGTCCTTGGAGGTTGCATCGGTATCCAGTGTCATTGTGTTTATGCTGGCTTTAGGAATAGCCGGGTGGATGAAAGGGCGGACTTTTCCGGGGAAACAGGTATGGGAAACCTTGTGCATGTTGCCGCTGGTGTTACCGCCGTCTGTGGTGGGATTTGGACTTTTGATTCTTTTGGGGCGGAACAGTTGGCTGGGGCAAGTGATCGAATGGGTGTTTTCCCAACCGGTGGTGTTCACTTGGTGGGCCGCTGTGATTGCGGCGATCGTGGTTGCTTTTCCCTTGGTATATCAGATGATTAAAACCGGTTTGGAATCCATCGACCCAGACTTGGAGGATGCGGCTCGCTCCATGGGGGCCGGGGAGGTGCAGGTGTTATGGTTTGTCACCCTCCCCCTTGCGTGGCGTTCTCTGCTTACAGCCTATACGCTAGGGTTTGCTCGTGCGCTTGGAGAATTTGGAGCGACGTTGATGTTTGCCGGCAATATTCCGGGGCAGACACAAACCTTGCCCACAGCGATCTACATTGCCGTGGAGTCAGGAGAGATGGGGATGGCCGTTTATTGGGTGGGAATGATTTTGTTGATTTCTTTTGCCTTGTTGAGTGTGGTCCATAGGATTCAGCAGAAGCCAGAGTGAAAATGGCTTCCCATCGGAGACCCAGAGGCGACCTTCCCATCCAGACGGGAGGGTCGCCTCTTTTTGTAAAGCAGTTTTGGGTCCGATGGATCACGTCGGGAGTCAGGTCTATTTCAGGTAGGAAATCAGGTAGGACGATGAAGAGCCTTTGCACCCATAGGGCACAAGTCTCGCCAGGGTCGCTTTCCGCTCCCGGGTCTCGCTATGCGTTCTTTGCAAGAGATCGTAGCCCTCCCACCATCCCCGTCCCCTTAAGCCATACGATGGGGGCAATGGGAAGAGCGAAAGGGTCGTTTCGTTCCCATCATCCACTTTAGGGTTCATCAACAGCCCGGGTCGGGAGTATCTGGAGTGTGTTGTGATCCTCCCCATCCGAAGAGCGGATGATGATTCTCCTTCGTCTTCTATAAACAAGGAAACGGGTTGGAGGAGACAACGCTACTAACCGTAGGCCTGGGCAGCCACTGCATACAGATGAGGGCGGGTGGGGAGAGCGTCTCCGTTTTTCATCATCACCGGCGGTTTTCGGTCGATTCGGAAACCTGACCTTTCCAATTCTACTGTTAGATGGGGGTCAGGGAACAGATCCACCCGCATCCTGCCTTGATGAGAGGATGCGATGTGATGGATCAGCCGCAAGGCGGACAGAGGCCCGGGGGCGACCACAGGTCCGATCACCAGCATGGCGGGGTTCTGAAAGCTGAGAGCATATCCCGTGATTTCGCCACGATTTGTTTCCAGCTTGAATCCGTGGGCTGATCGTTCCATTCTCAGCTTCAGAAAAGAGCCACGGTCTCCCTTGAAAGCATGT
>CAUGKZ010000193.1 GCA_959600065.1 uncultured Kroppenstedtia sp.
GGTCCGGAAAGCTGTCCGTGGATGGAATACCGATGATCCACAAATATCCCCCCTCCCAATGAAACCAGACTGGGGAATCCCGGGGACCTTCTTCACAGACTGTGGAGAGGTGAGCAAATAACGGCTGGGCAAGGAAATTCTCTAGGTCAAAACTGTGTTTCCGATCGCGGATGATTTTCATACCTAAACTCCTCCTCTAGGAAAGGATGTTTCTCCCTTCTCCAACTCAGGAAGAATTCCTTTGAAGGAAAGTAGGTATCCTTCGGTCAGGTAAACAAGATTTGTCCCAGCAGTTGGATGAAAATATTTGAGGGAGAGTGGGATTGTTTCTTATTCCACCTAAATGGAAGTACCTGAGGTGCTAAGGTCGATGGAGTGGCGCCCGATTTTCTCTCCTGAAATAGGAATGATTAGTTAGCACGCCGTTTTAACTTCCGATAATAGTACGTTACCGGAAGTTAGATTATTCCCACCTGAAAGCAGAGGGTGTCTGTGTGATCATCAGATGGCGGCGACACGGGTCTACTCGGGAAGATGATCAAAAGGACGAATCATAGATTTTTCTCTGTTGATGCATAATAAAGGGGACCTTGTTGAAGAAGGGAGTTGTTGTAAATGCGTTTTTTGGAGCGACATGAGGGTCATCCCGATTCCTTGAATCGGTTTCGCCATGAGTTGGACCGTTCTTTTCAGCGGTTTTTCAATGAACCGCTGTTTCCTGGAGAAGGGTTTGGAGGACAGGGATTTTTACCGGCTCTGAACGTGGAAGAAAAGGCGGATCACTATGAGATCCAAGTGGAAATCCCGGGAATGGAACCGGATGACGTGGAGATTGAGGTGCAGGGAAACACCCTGGTCATCCGGGGTGAACGGCGGGAGGAACGGAAAGAAGAGAACCGTTACCACCTGGTGGAAAGCCGTTACGGGACCTTTCAGCGGTCTTTTACTTTACCGAACAACGCGGATATGGAAAGGATCACTGCTGACGCTGAGAACGGGGTTCTCCATGTTTATGTGCCGAAAGACCAATCAAGGGAGCCACGGAAGATCCAGATTAACAAACATTGATGAAGGACAAATGGTGGCCGTCAAATCGGAGGTGTCATCTGTTTGAAAAATTTTTTCTCACCTCCTTTTTGATGATGAATAAAAAGCCTGTACCCCCAAGGGTTCAGGCCGTTTTCATTTAAATGGTGAGGAAAAAACGATGCCGGGAGCGGGTTTGGCTCTGGCGGATTCCCGCTTTCAGCACACCGGATGATGATCACACTTCCGCTGCCGCTTCCTCCACCCGGGGAAGAGGATCGGTGAATCGGCTCCAGTCTTGCTTCATTTCCTCCGGCGTCAATAGACAGTTATCCAACGAGGCCTCCAACTCTTGCCGGTCGATCCCGATGCCGATCCATACCAGCTGGGTCAAACGATCGCCCCAAACGGGATCCCAATCGTCCTTCACCTCGGGTTGCTCCTGAAAGATGACGGCTTTCTCCGCTTCGGGCAGGGAGGCTACCCAATAGGCGAATGGACCGATCTGGATCGAAGGCCCGGCTTGACTCACCTGGTAGGCGGCTTCGCTACCGTTGGCCACCCAGGCGATCCCTTTTGAACGGACGACCTCCTCCGGCCACTCCTCCATCCAGCGGTAGAGACGTTCGGGGTGGAAGGGGAGGCGCCGTTTGTAGACAAAGGAGGAGATGCCGTATTCCTCGGTTTCCGGTGTGTGTTCTTCCTGTTCCAGCTCTTTCAGCCATCCCGCCGACTGGCTTGCCTGTTCAAAATCAAACAAGCCAGTGTTAAGGATTTCTTCAGGCTCCACTTGTCCCTTTACCGTGCGAATAATCCGGGCCTCAGGGGCCAGTTTGCGGAATAGTTTTTCCATCTGATCCAGCTTCTCTTTTGGTACCAGATCGCATTTGTTGAGGAGGAGCACGTTACAGAACTCGATCTGATCGATCAGCAGGTCGACCACATCCCGGATATCTTCCTCGCCGGCAGCTTGCTTTCGGTCGAGGAGGGACTCGCCGGAGGAGAAGTCGTGCCAGAAGCGGTTTGCGTCCACCACGGTCACCATGGTGTCCAGACGGCAAAGGGAAGTCAGATCGATGCCGTTTTCTGTATCTATGTAAGAGAAGGTTTGCGCCACTGGAACCGGTTCACTGATCCCCGTCGATTCGATCAGGATGTAGTCAAACTGCGCCTCCTGGGCCAAGCGCTCCACTTCAATCAGCAGATCTTCACGCAAGGTGCAACAGATACAGCCGTTGGACATCTCCACCAGCTTCTCCTCTGTGCGGGAGAGGCCTCCTCCTTGTTTTACCAGGTCGGCATCGATATTCACTTCGCTCATGTCGTTGACGATGACAGCAACTCGGATCCCTTGTCGGTTGTTCAGGACATGGTTGAGTACCGTCGTCTTCCCTGCACCGAGATAACCGCTTAATACGGTAACCGGGATTTTCCCCTTTGTCATTTTTGATTCACACCTTTCTGAATTGGGTAGTGCAAAACGTAATCATTACGCTTTGTAATTGGCCAACCCAGTTTATCCAATGGATCGTTTCTTGTCAACGATATTGTTTGAAATATGGATTCCAGCTCCCTTCTTGAAGAGATGAGTCTTGGGTTATATTCGTATCAGGCGTGTTGATTCACCCTATTTCAGGTAGGAACTAAGGGTCGGAATGGTGGGAGGATGAAGAGCCTTTGCGTTCTTTGCAAGAGATTGTAGCCATTCCACCATCCCTGTCTCCTCAAGCAATTTTTAGGATGGGGGCAATGGAAAGAGCGAAAAGATCGTTTCATTCCATCAGTGGTTAATGAACAGCCCTGTATTGTATCTATTACGATTTACAATAGGAGGTCAAGTGGATACTCACATGGCCCCCCTCGAAAGTCGAATCAAGAGAAGGGTCCAGACGATTCAGCTAACCGTATTCATCACCGGAGTTTGTTCCTGTCCGGCCCGGATACAATGAAAAAACGATGATCAATTGGTGACCATCGCTTTTTTAGGCGTGTTGATGAACCCTATTTTAGGCAGAAAATAAGGTCGGGATGGTGGAACGGTGAAGAGCCTTTGCGCTCTTGACAAGAGATCGTAGCCGTTCCACCATCCCCGTCCCCTCAAGCCATATTTTGTGATGAGGCAATGGGAAGAGCGAAAGGGTTGTTTCGTTCCCATCATCCACTTTAATCAACAGCCCTGTCGCTTTTTATATAATGTTCTCCGGACTGGATCATCTCCGCCTAAAGGTGACCGGCAGGTTGGGGACGCCGTAGACGATGGGACTGTGGATTCCCTCCAGCACTGTCTCTGGTCGGATTCGGATGTCGGAGAAGCGGCGGAGCAATTCCTCCAGAGAGATCACGGCCTCCAGACGGGCGAGGGGGGCACCGAGACAAAAGTGAACCCCGTGGCCGAAGGCGATGTGGCCTCTGGAATCCCGGTCGATATCGAACCGATCGCCCCGGTTGGCGGAAGCGATCCAAGCAAAGACGTACTCTCCCTTTCCCAGGGTCTCACCACCCAGTTCTGTATCCGTGGTCACCCGTCGGGACATCCCTTTCACCGGAGATCGGTGGCGAAGGACTTCTTCCACCGCGCGGGGGATCGCCTTCGGCTGTTGCCGCAGCCGGTCTTCAATGGGGGGCTCCTCGTCAAAGCAGAGAAACGCATTGGCGATCAGGTTAGTCGTCGTTTCGTTGCCGGCGACAAGAAGCAGAGCGCAGAAGCCGAGTAGGTCCATGTCGGAGAGGTGTTCTCCCTCGGTTTCAACCGCCAGCAACCCGCTGATCAGGTCTTCTTGGGGATGCTGGCGGCGTTCCTCCAGCATCTGCAGAAAGTACTCGACCATCTCTTGCTGCACCTGGTTAAAGGAAAGGGCTTTTTCCTCCAACTGAGGTCCTTCTGCAGCCACCACCACATCGGACCACAGCTTGAACCTTTCCCGGTCTTTCGGAGGCACCCCCAGCAGTTCCGCAATCACAATTACGGGTAAGGGATAGGCAAAGTCCTGCACGATGTCCATCTCTTCCCCGTGGATTTTTTCCAGCAGCCCGATGGCGATTTCCCGGATCCGGGGTTCCAGGCGGCGGATCGCCCGGGGTGTGAAAGCCTGAGAGACGAGAGAGCGGAGTTGCCGGTGGCGGGGTGGATCCAGCTGGAGCATGCTGGCACCGAATACATTATCGGTGGAATCTCCGGTACAGGAGGAAAAATAGCGGTAATCCGACAGCACCCGTTTTACATCCTCATAACGGAACACATGCCAGACGCCCGTCTCCGGATCCTTCCAGACGGGTCGATGTTCACGCATCTCACGATACCAGGGAAAGGGGTTGACTTCCTTCCAGATCGTCGTTATCTTCAAGACGGTTCCCTCCTTATGATGAAGCCGGTTTAGAGGTTCACCCCATCTTACCATGAAGTAATGTGATAAATAGAAAAACCCATCCAAGGACGGGTTGAATGTATCGAATAAATCTGGAAGGCGGGGGGATCAGGCGTGCCTCTCCTCCTTCTGGATCGTCGTCTTACAGGAAGGGGAACAATAGCCCCGGTGTTCCTCTTCGCAACTCGGGCAACAGAGATGGAGCCTGTGACAGCGGTCGTTGGCGCAGTTGATATAATTCTCTGTCGGTTGGCCGCAGTGAAAACATTTGCCGACGATGGTTTCCTCCACTTGGTTGACCGGCACCGACAGGCGTTCGTCAAAAACGAAACAT
>CAUGKZ010000194.1 GCA_959600065.1 uncultured Kroppenstedtia sp.
AAACGTACTGGGTTGCAACCGATCCGCCTGATCCTGATTGGGGTGGGATTTTCCACCACGCTCTCAGGGGTGATGACCATCCTCATCTCCTCAGCGGAACAGGAAAAAGTGGATTTTATCGCGAAATGGCTGGCTGGATCCGTTTGGGGAGTCGATTGGCCCTTTGTGTGGGCGATTTTGCCGTGGCTCTTGATCTTGGTCCCTTTTGTCTGGGTCAAATCGAACCCGCTCAATCTCCTCTCCATGGATGAACCGGTGGGGATTGGAGTAGGGTTGCGGGTGAACCGAGAGCGCCTCCTTCTCTTGCTGGCGGCGGTCGCCTTGGCGGCTGCAGCCACCTCGGTGACCGGAGGCATCGCCTTCGTAGGCCTGATGGCACCTCATTTGGCCAAAGCCATTATCGGACATCGGGCACAATTGTATTTGCCGATCTGTCTGTTGCTCGGTGGCTGGCTATTGCTGACGGCGGATACCATCGGAAGAAACTTGGTCGGGCCGGAGGGGGTCCCTGCGGGAGTGATCGTATCGATTATTGGTGCGCCTTATTTTCTCTATCTGTTGTTCAAAAGGACGAATCGCTGGGGAGAGAGATGAGTCATATGGAATCCTCCAGGCGGGTTGTTTTGGATAGGGAGATCGTGTTCACCCCCGTTCCGATGTACCGATCGGGACCAGGATTAATCAACAGCCCTGAATCCCCTTTTTTCTTTTTAGTATAATTTATCTTGACAGAACAGTCGTTTTCGTTTAGGGTTAAATCACAAATTCATATCAGAACATCCTTATCACGAGTCGGGGGAGGAATCTGGTCCGATGATCCCGCGGCAACCTTTATTCGTTTGATCCGAATAAAAAGGTGCCAAGTCCAGCAGGCCTGCAAGGGTCTGGAAGATAAGGAAGAGCGGAATTACAACTAAACCTCTTCCTTAGGAAGAGGTTTTTTAGTTCCGATCAGGTGGGATGCGGGCAACTCTCGCACCTAGGATGTTCATTTTATCTATAAAACATACTAAACACATGCGTTTAGTTATGAATGTGAGGAGGGATTCGGTTGAGCAGTACAGTCGTTGAAACAGAGGCTTCCGAGCCAAGAGCAGAAAATGAAATCCAATCCAAAGAGTATCGCAAGGTGGCCTGGGCCAGTTTTATCGGAACCAGTATCGAGTGGTATGACTTCTATCTGTACGGGTCCTCCGCTGCTCTGATCTTCCCCGCCTTATTTTTTCCCACTATTGATCCGCTGTACGGTACCATCGCAGCTTTTACCACTTATGCCGTCGGATTTATTGCTCGTCCGCTGGGAAGCGCCGTTTTTGGGCATTTCGGGGACCGGGTGGGACGGAGGAACGTTCTGATGCTCTCCCTCCTCGTGATGGGGGCGGCCACCTTTCTAATCGGTCTGCTGCCCACTCACCAATCGATCGGCATCGGCGCTCCGCTTTTGCTCAGTCTCCTCCGTTTAATTCAGGGTTTCGCAGTCGGCGGGGAATGGGGGGCGGCCGTGGTAATGACCGTGGAACATGCTCCACCTGGGAAGCGCGGATTTTATGGGAGCTTTCCTCAGTTGGGAGTGCCGGTGGGGTTGCTCTTGTCCACACTGGTGTTTTCTCTCTTCTCCAACCAATTGTCCGAGGAGGCTTTCCTGGCTTGGGGATGGCGACTTCCCTTTCTGCTGAGCGCAGTGCTCGTTCTGATCGGAGTCTATGTCCGCTGGAAACTGAGTGAGTCACCAGTGTATTTAAAACAGCGGGCGGAACAGCCTCAGGTGGACACTCATCCGGTGCGGACGGTATGGCGTGAGGAGAAAAAACCGTTGTTATTGACGATCGGCATGAAATTGTTGCAGAACGCATTATTCTACATCTATAGTGTGTTTTTGCTCAGCTATCTCGCGGAAACACTCCAGATGGATTCTTCTGTCGGATTGAATGCGATCATGATCTCATCTGTCGTCGGCTTGATCACTCTGCCCCTGTGGTCCTATGCATCTGACCGGATCGGGCGCAAGCCGGTATATCTATTTGGGGTGATCGCATCCATGTTGTTCATCTTCCCCTTTTTTTGGTTGGTGGACACCGGTTCCGTCCTTTGGATCACTATCGGCGTGGTGCTCGGATTGAATATCTTACACGATGCCATCTACGGTCCTCAGGCTGTTTACTACTCCGAACTATTCGGCACCCAGGTGCGACTGAGCGGAGCCTCGATCGGTTATCAGATCGGAGCCGTCTTGTCAGGCGGTTTGTCACCGATCATTGCTTCCTCCCTATTGGCGGGATTTCATGGGGAGAGTTGGCCCATTGCGATTTATCTGACTGTACTGGGAGTGCTCAGTCTGATTGCCACGCTGTTTGCTCGTGAAACCTATCGCGACTCCTTGACTTAAAGTTTGTAAATTGCCTGAGGCAACTCGGGTTAAAAAATACTGGGGTGAAGGTAGAATGAGTGAAATTATAGCCCTATCGGGAAGCCCGTCGGAACATTCAAGAACCGACTGCGTCCTTAGATTCCTATGTTATCTAGTGGAGAGAGAAGGGTTATCCACTACGCGGATTTCGGTTCGCAACTTTGCGCCGGAGGATCTGGTCTACGCACGCTTCGACAGCCCGCAGATTGAAGCTCTGGCAACCTCTATCCGAGAGGCTCGCGGGCTGATGATCGCCGCCCCGGTCTACAAGGCTTCTTATCCGGGAGTGCTCAAGGCTTTGCTCGATTTATTGCCCCAGGATATTTTAAAAGATACCCCCACCTTTCCCCTCATGACCGGAGGGAGCATGGCCCATCTACTGACGATCGAATACGCGTTAAAGCCCTTGTTGGCCACTATGAAAGCGAAAAACTCACAAGGGGTTTATCTGTTGGATCATCAGGTAGATCGAGAAAAGGAAAGAAACCCGATTCTGGATCCAGGAGCGCTGTGCCGCCTGAAATCTGAATTGTACCGGTTCGTTCAAGAGGTTCAAGAATCGAAAAAAATAAATGGTTGGAGGGACTCCAAATGAAAAAGACGATTCATTTTAATGGTTTTACCCAGAATTCTGTTGCCCCCCATTCCACAGGTCTGTGGAAACATCCAGCAGATCAGGGACATCAGCATGGGAGCCTGAGCTATTGGACAGAGATGGCCCAAATTTTGGAGCGGGGAAAGTTTGATGCCCTGTTCATAGCCGATGTCTATGGAACCTACAGCGTTTACGACCGTAGCCATAAGCCAGCTGTTCAGCGCGGGGTACAATTCCCGATGCATGAACCGTTGCTTCCCATCTCTGCCATGGCCGCCGTGACGGAACATCTCGGATTTGCCCCCACCATTTCGGCCACCTATGCCCAGCCTTATATGCTAGCGAGGCAATTATCCACTTTGGATCATTTGACCGAGGGGCGGATAGCCTGGAATATCGTAACCTCTTATCTGGAGAGTGAAGCGGTCAACCTGGGGCTTGCGGGACGGCTTCCCCATGATGAGCGATATGACCGGGCGGAGGAGTTTCTAGAGGTGGTCTATAAACTATGGGAACAGAGTTGGGAGGAGGATGCGATCCTGCAGGATGTTCTGGAAGACACTTATATCAACCCGGACAAAGTGCATCCGATCCACCATCGCGGAAAATATTTTCAGGTTCCCGGTCCACACCTGGTGAACCCCTCGCCGCAGCGCACCCCTGTCCTATTCCAAGCCGGAGCGTCACCGAGAGGGAGGGACTTTGCCGCGAAGCATGCGGAGGCGGTATTTACCAAACATCATTCCTTGGATTCCTTGCGCAAGTACTCCCAAGACCTTCGGAAGCGGGTGCAAAAGCAAGGTCGCGATCCGAAGGAGGTCCTCATTTTTCCGCTGATTTTACCGATCATCGGTTCCACAGAAGCGGAGGCCTATGCAAAGTATGAGGAAATGAAAGGATATGTCAGTTATGAAGGGACCCTTTCCTTGCTTTCCGGTCATACGGACATCGATCTGTCTTCCTATGACCCGGACCAATATATTGAAGAGATGAACACGGAAGCCGTTCAAGGGAACCTGGATCTGTACGCCCGAGATCCCAATCGCAAATGGACCGTGCGGGAAGCCGTACAAAACCACGGACTGGGGAACGGAGCGGTCAAGTTCGTCGGAACTCCGGAACAGTTAGCCGATCAATTGGAAGAGTGGGCGATCGAAGGGGACGTCGATGGATTTAATATCGCACAGGCTCACTCCCCTGGCACCTTTGCAGAGTTTGTCGATCATGTCGTGCCGGAGCTGCAACGGAGGGGGATCTATAGACAGGAATACGAAGGGAATACCCTCCGTGAAAATCTGTTTGGAAAAGGAAGAGCACATCTCCCCGATCATCACCCGGCGAAGAAAGGGAGTAAGGAATTGCAAGAAGCAAGTAACAAGAGATAGTAGCGATGGGTCGATCTGAAAGCTCATATTAGATATAAAGGGAAGGAGAGAGTGTGTGACCGACGGCAGGGGAACCTGATCCTCAAGGGTCACACTTCTCCGCCCTTACAACGCAGGATGAAAAATGATCTTAAAAAAGAGGGGGTTGGGAAGTCAGTGTGGAAATATAGAAGAGTGATCCTGAAAGGGATCTCATCTGAGTCATTTCTTCCGAACACCCCATGCTTCGGGAAAGAGCCGGAAAGTGTTCGCAAATGGTGAAACCCTTGGGGAGCAAGGGATTAGACGTTTATCCGGTAGAGTGATGTCCGCTT
>CAUGKZ010000195.1 GCA_959600065.1 uncultured Kroppenstedtia sp.
AATTCTCTTGACTGGATTGTAAATTATTGTTACATTTTAAATTGAATTTCAATTAATCTCTTGCTTGGAGGATGATAGAGTGGAATCTATGATGACAAAACAGTCAGGGGTCAAAGACATCTTTTCACCTGATTTATATCAATCTGTACGCCTGCCTTGTACCCAAGCAGAAGCTCTTCCAACCTGGTGCTACACCTCTGAAGAATGGTACCAACGTGAATTGGAGAAAATCTTTCTCCCGGCATGGCACTTTGTTGGTCGCTTAGAGCAGATTCCGAATCCTGGTGATTACCTTACCGAATCCTTTTTCGGTAAATCGATGATTATCATCCGAGGAAAAGACCATCACATTCGAGCATTTTATAATAGTTGCCGGCACCGCGGCTCGAAATTATTAACCGATAAAGGTAATTGCAAATTCATACAATGTAAATACCACAATTGGACCTACAAATTAGACGGAACTCTTAGCGGGACACCATATATGGGAAAGGTCGAAAACTTTAATAAATGCGATTACGGCCTCGATTCCATTCGTTGTGAGACCATAGAAGGACTGATTTTCATCACCTTTAATAACTCGGCTCCCAATCTAGAAGATTACTTGGGGGATTATAGCACTCTAGTGGCCAAGCCCTACCGATTAATGGACATGGTGTGTGTACGGGAGAAGGAGTACAAGCTCAAGTCTAATTGGAAGTTTTATGTTGAGGTGGACATGGAAACGATACATACTCCAAATATTCACAAGAACTCTATTGGAGTACAGCATGTCGAGCGCCCAGCCACCCGTGGAGAGTGGGTATGCGTTTACCATGAATCTGAGGAGACTGTTGCACTTCACCCCGGAAAGCGGCATTTAGGTTTTCCTCATATTCAGGGTCTGACAGGTCAAGCAGCAAAGGGTACATTCTTCTCAATTCTGTATCCTGGATTTTTCATTGTCTCCACTCAAGATTCGATGTGGTGGATCTATAAAATTCCAGAAGGACCCGAAGAGACTCGTGTGAAAGTCGGGTTTTGTTTCCCACACCTGACTGTCGAGCGAAATGACTTCGAAGAAGTGGCCCAGCGCTACTATGCACGGTGGGATCAGGTAATTGAGGAAGACAATTGGATTACTGAATTTCAGCAGGAAGTTATTCGTTCCAGCCGACCAGGTCGTTATTCACACAAAGAATTTGTAGTCCATGAGGTAGACAATTGGATTTTAGATAAAGTACTGGATTAAACAGGACGGCTATCTTGATACGCGACACTGGAAAGGGGGTTCCTATGACTGATCTCTCCAAATTCGGCTTCAACAAGATTCGATGGACCGTTTTCACTCTCCTCACCTTGTCGTTTATCCTCGGTTTCTTTCATCGGTTTGCTCCCGGCGCCTTCGCGGAAGCGGTCCGGGGTGAATTTCACATCTCCGCTGCTGCATTGGGGACCCTGGCCTCCATGCATTTCTACACCTACACGGTGATGCAAATTCCTTCAGGTATTTTAATCGATCGGTATGGAGCCCGAGTGAATGTGAGTATCGGGGCTGTCATTGCCGGTTTGGGTTCGATCCTGTTCGGATGGGCTCCCACTTTTGCCCTAGCAAGCCTGGGCCCTTTTATCGTTGGATTGGGAGTATCGACGATCTTTGTCGGAATCATGAAAAGCAACACCCTCTGGTTTCGGGAAAACCAGTACGGTTGGATCAGCGGCATCACCATGTTACTGGGAAACCTGGGATCGGTTTTGGCCGCGGGGCCTTTGGCAGCCCTCCTCGGATGGTTCTCCTGGCGAAGCATTTTCATCACTGCCGGATGCCTGTCCATAGTCCTCTCCTTTTTCACCTATATATTGGTGCGAGACTCCCCGCAACAAGCAGGGTTTCAACCGGGAAAAGGCTATCTGTCATCTCAAGGGTCTATCTCAACCAACCATTGGTTACGGAATTTAAAAGAAACAGTGGCCAACAAGGATATTTGGTTTACGCTTTGGGCAGGTGTGGGAACCAACTCTACATTTTATGCCTTCGCCGGACTATGGGGCATCCCCATCCTGCGGGATGGATTTTCCCTTTCCAACAACGAAGCCTCTTGGTATACCACATTGGCACTGGCGGCTTATGGATTAGCTTCCCTCGGGATCGGATGGTTTTCCGATAAAATCGGGTTGCGCCGTCCCTTGATCATTTGGGGAAACCTGCTCTCTTTTTTGGGTTGGATGGGTTTGGCCGTCCTTCCCTGGAGCCCAGGATGGAGCGGTTGGCTACTGTACATCCTAGTCGGACTCTCTGCCTCCCAGATCGTGGTCACCTTTGCGGTAGTGAAGGAAGTAGTCCCCCCTGCCATCAGCGGAATGGCTTTAGCTTTTCTGAATACCGGCATTTTTTTAGGTGTGGCTTTACTACAATCCCTCTTTGGATGGATCATGGACTTTAGCTGGGCGGGATCTGTAGTGAACGGCATACCGCAATACACTCTCCAGGATTACACTTGGGGACTGATTCTCTTTTCCGGAATCAGCCTGATGGGAATCGTCTCCAGCCTGTTCGTCACAGAAACCTACAGTCAAAGTATAGAAGCAAAAGCGTCATAATTTAAACTCCAACCGTCGGGACTCCCCGGCGGTTTCTATTACCAAAATATAAAAAACAACCGTCCATTCCGGACGGTTGCTGTTCTTTCACTTGGCTTTCTCCTGCTGTCTCGCTTTCAGGGCGGGGACCAAATTGTGAGCTACGCGCCAGATGTCGCCAGCGCCCATGGTGATTACCAGGTCGCCGGGGCGGGCATGTTGGAGGAGGTGGAGTTCCACATCCTCCTTCGTAGCCCGGTACACCGTGTTGGGATTGCTATTCTCCCGCACCATTTGCGTCAATCGTTCCGATGTGACTCCAGGGATGGGAGGCTCCCCCGGCGGAGAATAGATATCTGTGATCACTAGTTCATCCACCTCTGGGAAAGCCTGGCTGAATTCCTCCATCAACAGATGGGTACGGGAGTATCGCTGGGGCTGAAAAACACCGAAAATACGACGATTCAAGGCCTTCAAGCCATTGATGGTGGCCTTGATCTCCGTTGGATGGTGGGCGTAATCATCCACAACCAAGATATCGTCCGCTTCTCCGATCACTTGGAACCGTCGCTTGGCCCCACGAAAACGGGACAATCCCTCTGCGATGGTATCGAAGGGAAGACCCGCTTCCAGACAGACGATGATCGCCGCCAGAGCATTGGCTACGTTGTGACGGCCCGGCACCTGAATGGTCACATCCCCGAGGGGGGTTCCCTGATAATTTACGGTGAATTGGGTCCGGTTGAGCACTTGATGGAGATGGGTGGCAGTATAATCCGCCTCCCGATCCAGAGCGTAGGTGATCACACGGGCTTTGCATTCCCCGACGATCTCCGGGAGATACGGATCATCCCAACCGAGAATAGCCACACCATCTTCCTTCACCTGACTGAGGAAACGGCGATAGGCCCCTTTCAAATTCTCAAAACTGCCCTCATAGTTCTCCAGATGATCCGGTTCAATATTGGTAACCACTGCAATTTGGGGGTAATACTCCAAAAAGGTACCGTCACTCTCATCGGCCTCCGCCACCACATAGGGACTGTTGCCCGCTTTAGCGTTGCTACCGAGACTGACCACCTCACCCCCGATCACGTAAGTGGGATCAGCTCCCCCTTCCTCCATGGTCTGGGCAATCATGGAAGAGGTACTGGTCTTTCCGTGGGCACCCGCCACGGCGATCCCTTGCTTATTGTTAAGCAGAACTGCCAGCATCTGGGAACGGTGCAAAACAGGCATCCCCTGTTCCCGCGCTGCCTTCAGCTCCACATTGTCCCCAGGGATACTGGAAGAGTACACCACCCGGTCTGCACCCTCGATCAATACCGCTTGATGGCCGATATGGATTTCAGCCCCCCGTGTCACCAAGCTCTGCGTTAACTTATTTTCCGCCACATCCGAACCGGTCACCCGATAGCCCATCTCCAACAGGACACGGGCAATAGCGCTCATCCCGTAGCCACCGATTCCGATAAAATGTATATGTTCCTTCGGTTTCAACCAACTCACCCACCCTCAAGGCTTATTCCGACAACATGCTTTCTCTAATCTCTGATACCAAAAACAAGGTGCCAGCCACCACGATACAATCTCGCTCACCAGCTTCCTCCAGCAGACAATGAAGTCCTTCTTCTGCCCGGCTTGCCTGACCGATCTCCAGATCAGGGCGCAAACGGGCGGCTACTTCCCGCAGTCGGTCTGGTTCCAGTCCCCGTGGTTGATCCACTTGGGTCACGATCACCCGGTCCACCAAGGGAAGCAGCGGTTTTAAAATCCCTGTCGCATCTTTATCTTCCAACACGGCGGTCAACAACAGGAGGCGATCACAAGGGAGATCACGAAGGGCTTGGGCCAAAGCCTCCGCCCCTTCCGGATTGTGCGCACCGTCCAACCACACCGACGGCCGTTGTGAAATCTCTTCCAGGCGGCCCGGCCAGCGGACTTTCTCCATCCCTTTCAAAATTTCCGCTTCTTCTAACACCGTGGCATAATATTTCCGCAAAATTTCCAGGGTCATCAAGGCCACTGCCCCGTTTTTTACCTGGTGCTTCCCCCGCAGAGGAATCTGCACCCGATCCAGAGGACGGAAGGGACTGCTGAAAGAAAAGGATTCGCCCTCCTTCCCGCTGATACGGGA
>CAUGKZ010000196.1 GCA_959600065.1 uncultured Kroppenstedtia sp.
CCACGGGACCATGTCATCCTGCAAGGAAAGTAAAGACAGTCCCCTCGGAATCTAACTGTTGAGGCAGTCGGAAGGATCAAAAGGAAGTAGGCCCTAGAAGCGTTGGGATTTACCGCTTTTGAAGAGGGTCGGAATGGAGTTTCACAATCGGCTTTCATTCCGGAGCTTCAGCCCATCAAGAGGGGAATGGAAGTCGTGATCCAGTGACTTGGGCAGCACAGGACTCCCTACCCCCGCCGATTTTCTGGTTTATCCACAACCTTCTATCGACAGACCTCGGCAGGAGAACCTCCTTCATTTTATCTCATTTTCCTATTTTTGTGAACCGATAAAAATAAAAGAACCGCCCCGACAGCGGTCCTGAATCACACTTATCCTGGCGTCTTGATTCGCCCTATTTTAGGTAGGAACTAAGGTCGGGATGGTGGGCCTTTGCGCACTTTGCAAGAGATCGTAGCCCTCCCACCATCCCTGTCCCCTCAAGCCATATTTTACGATGGGGGCAAGGGGAAGAGGAAAAAGGTCGTTTTGTTCCCAACATCCTCTTTAGGGTTCATCAACAGCCCTGACACTTATCACCGTTTCGCCCTCGTTCCGTATGTTTCTTACAGCCCGGCACCCCTCCGGAGTACATCCGCCTTGTCGGTTTTCTCCCAGGGAAGGTCCAGATCTGTCCGGCCGAAATGGCCATAGGCCGCCGTCTGCTTGTAAATCGGACGGCGCAGATCCAATTGGTGGATGATCCCCGCTGGTCTGAGGTCAAAATGCTTCCGTACCAGGCCGACGAGGGTTTTCTCATCTACCCGGCCAGTCCCAAAAGTATCGATATGGATGGAGACGGGTCGGGCGACACCGATGGCATAGGCCAGCTGAACCTCACATTTGTCCGCCAAGCCAGCAGCTACAATATTTTTGGCCACATACCGGGCGGCGTATGCTCCGGAACGATCCACCTTGGTCGGGTCTTTGCCGGAGAAAGCCCCTCCGCCATGTCGGGCATAACCCCCATAGGTATCCACAATGATTTTCCGCCCCGTCAACCCAGCATCCCCCATCGGACCCCCGATGACAAAGCGCCCCGTAGGATTGATATAAAAAATAGTCCGCTCGTCCAGCATTTCGACAGGAATTACCGGCTGGATCACATGCTCCCGAATCTCTTCCTGGATGCGATCGAGAGAAACCTCTTCCGAGTGTTGGGTCGAGACGACCACTGTATCGATCCGTACCGGACGGTCTCCCTCATACTCTACCGTCACCTGAGTCTTCCCGTCAGGACGGAGGTAATCCAAAGTCCCGTCCACCCGCACCTCATGAAGGCGACGGGCCAAGCGGTGGGCCAGGGAGATCGGCATCGGCATCAGTTCCGGTGTCTCATTGGTGGCAAAACCAAACATCAGTCCTTGGTCGCCGGCACCGATTGCATCGATTTCCTCTTCGGTCATCTGCCCTTCCCGCTTCTCCAGGGCTTCGTCCACCCCAGCGGCGATATCAGGGGACTGCTCATCGATGGAGGTCAACACCCCACAGGTTTCCGCATCAAATCCATACTTCGCACGGGTGTATCCAATCTCCCGGATCGTATCTCGAATAATCTTGGGAATGTCTACATAACAAGTCGTGGAAATCTCTCCAGAAACCAGCACCAGTCCCGTCGTCACTGCAGTTTCACAAGCCACACGAGCATTGGGATCCCGAGCCAGAATTTCATCCAATACCGCATCGGAGATCTGGTCACAAATCTTATCTGGGTGTCCCCCCGTAACCGACTCCGATGTGAACAGACTTCGCAAGGTGATTCCCCCTTCACAGCCAAATACTTCATCCATAGGAAAAAGCCCGGAGTAGGCGCCCCCGCAGACTCTCCCACATCCGGCTGTTCTTTCACGTTGATTACACTGGAAAATTTCATATCAAGAATACATGAAAAGGGGCCCAATGACAAGCGATGGGCAATGAACCCCCAAGCCCTCCCTTACCCCCGACACACCCCAAATGGACCGTTTTCGATTAGGTAGGCCAAATCATTGGAAGAGTGGGATCAACCCCGATGCTAAAATACGATGCGGATCAATTCCAATCGATTTTAATGGACAGAGAAGGCTATTCAGAAATAATGGAAGGATTTGAAGTAAAAAACTGATGGTGATTGAATGGGGGGCTACAGAAAGCTTTGGATCAATGGATGGCAGATGGAACAGTGTCCCAGGAGATCGAAATCTAAGGATACGCTGGATATGATTATACAAACCAGGTTACCGATAAAAATAGAACCACTGGGGGCTCCCCGGTGGTTCTATTTATTCCCTCCATTCCAGGGCTGTTGATTAACCATAAAAAAGATGATAGGAACAAAACCACCCTTTCGCTCTTCCCATTGCCCTCTCTCGAAATATCATTCGAGAGGACGGGGATGGTGGGACGGCTACGATCTCTTACAAAGAGTGTAAAGGCTCTCACCGTCCCACCATCCCGACCTTAGTTCCTGCCTAAAATAGGTCTAATCAACACGCCTGCCTCCATTCATATGTACAGAGTTCGTCATCATCCTCTCCTTTCTTTGGAGGGAGGTAGTCTAGGATCTTTTTCACCCTATCCCCTTCCAGTGGTTTTTGGAGTCACTTTCAGCCGATATGCTTTGCCGAGATCCACATCTCCTCCCCGGACCCGGAGATAGTAAGTACCGGGAGGTAGTTTGGAATTCAGATCGCTCTGTTTCTTCCCCTTTGACAGGTGCTTTTCTTCCAAGACCCGTAGGTTTTCGTCATAGAGCCACCAAGTGGTATCCTTAGCTCCTCGAGGGAGTTGGAGCTGAAGGGTGGTCTTCTCTGTTTGGGGGAGGACGAGGACATACCAATCTGGATCCATCTCCCCGTCGATCTTTCCAGCAGTGGTACCGGGATGGAGGGGAGCCGCGCGTGAGGGGATCCGATGGCTCTCTTTTGCACTCCCGTCTTTCGGTGCAAACTGGACTGTGAGATTGTATGGGTCATCGATGGGGTTCGTTCCGTAATCCGACACCCGAATGTAGATGCTCTCCTTCTTCACCTTCATCTGGTATTTCTCTACTTTCCCTTCCGCCCCTTGGTCCACCTTTTTCCCTTTCCAGGAACCTTCCCGTTGAATAAACAGGACGGGGTCCCCCCGCGGACTCCAGATCTCCGCTCGAAGTTTCAGGGTGCCTTCTTCCGGGATCTCCAGCCGATACCAGTCGTAATCCCGCCGCTTGTGCAATGTGGCTCTAAACACGCTGTATCCGGGCTTCACTTTGATATTGAAAGCATTCCATTGGTGATCATTGTTTTCATATTTATCCGGTTGCGGGCGGTAGCGGTTCTCCAAGGTGTACTCCCAAGAGCGATCCTTAGATGTGGAATAGCAAGCAATCACAGATCCATAGGTAGGTACCGTCACCCGGATCTGTTCTGCCTGTTTCCCTTCGTAGCGGACACGCTTTTGATCTGCTGTCGTGATTTCGGCCGTGATCCCCGGAATCTTCTGGCCGACTCCTTTGAGGGTCAAAGTCAGCATGCCACCATAGTTCACTTCCACTTCAAAACAATCCCGATCCCGCGCCCCCTTCAGTACACCCTCCACCACCTGATTCAGCGGAAAAGGTGCCGCCTCCGCTTCCCGATCGTTGGGCTCATAAATATCTTTGCGAGGCTTTTCAGTCAAAGCCTTGTACACATCGATCAGACCATAGCCGCCCTGTTGATTCCAACGGACTCCCTTTTCAGGTCGGGCCGTCTGGCGAATCAGATTGCGCACTTGCGCAGGACTTTGCTCCGGATCCTTACGGAGAATCAGGGCCGCCAAAGCTGCCACTTGCGGGGTGGCAAAGGAGGTACCCGAATCCTTCCCAAATCGGCCCGCCAAGGTAGCGGCTCGAATCCCCTCTCCTGGGGCTACCACATCGATCCCTGTTCCCCAGTTGGAAGTGGGGACCACCTTGCCTGTGGGACCGACGGAACCGACCCCGATGACGGTGGGAAAGGCAGCGGGATAATAGATAGGACTGTTGTAGATGATTTCACCCTCTCGGTTGACACTCGCATTTCCCGCCGCCCCCACTAAGACCACTCCGTGTTCCTCGGCGTAAGCCACTGCATCTGCCATCGCTTCTGAGTAGGTCCAACTTCCCTGAGCGAGGACAATGACACGAGCCCCCTTGCGAACCGCCTCCCGGATTCCCTCGGAGGTGTAATAGACATCACCGTCGGAACCGTCGGACATCACCTTCACCGGCATCAGGTGCAAGCCGATCCGATCCCCTTTCTCTTCCCAGCCTCTCCACACCTCAGCGATGACCCCCGCCACATGAGTGCCGTGACCCATTTGATCCTCAGGGGGCAAAGAAGAGTCCTTCAGATTCACCCCCTCCACCAGATAGGGAACCAGATCTGGATGATCCAGATCGATTCCGGTATCCACCACCGCCACGGTAACCTCTGGATCTGACTTCGTTTTTTGGGTGGGGAGAGAAACCTTCCGCCAGGCCTGGTCCGCCCGAATCTGTTGGATATAGTACAATCCTTCTGTTTCATTCTCGTCTCGGTGCTTCTCTTTTTCCACTTCGTACTTCTGGTTGGGATGGATAAACTCCACGTCGACGTGGGAGGACCAACGATCCAACCACTCATCTTCCTTGACTTCGCCTTTCAGTCGGACCAACATGTTGATCCCACTCCCGTT